>DASRSD010000112.1 GCA_035656635.1 Pirellulales bacterium | reverse complement strand
CGGAACCGTCGGCGAAGCTGGCCCAATCGTCGTCCACAAATACCACCGTGGGCGCACCCGGCGGGCTAAACGGGCCGCCCGGCGGAGGTGGAATAACGGCCGGTCCGAGCGATGTTAGCACCACGTCGTTGCCGCTGCCGCCGGTGTAATAAATGATAAACGCTTCGCCATCGACGTTGATTTCGTCTCCGTCGCTCATTCCGGCGAAAGTGCCCGTAATGGCGCCGGCGCTGCTCTTAATCAAAATGGTGGCCGATTGTCCGGCCGGGTACTGGAGCGGATTGGTATCGCCGGTGGTGTCCAGCGTGGCGCCGCCCAAATCGACGTTGCCGCTAACTGTCAATAGATCGTTGCCGGCCGCGTTCACTTCCAGATGAACGGTGTCGCCGCTGTGCAACGTGAGGTTGCCGCTGATGCTGACCGATGCCGGGCTGGCGCCCAATTCCAAGCGCAAATTCTTGCTGCCAGTGTCGACGTTGCCTGTGTAGCTGCCCCCTTCAATGTATACCGTATCGCCGGTGCCTGCCGCATTGACGGCGCGCTGCACGTCGGCCGAAGTGGTGGTGAACGGGGCCGCGCCCAAATTTTCGAAGCTACCGGGAGTGACGAATTCGTTCCCGGTTGCCAATTGCACGTAGCCCGGCCCGGGAGCGTCAATTCCATCGGCAATTTTGTCTTCGATGGCGTAATACGTGGGCACATTGCCGGCGACCGGACCTGCGCCGGTGTTGAAGCTGTTGAATGTTGCTCCGCCGGTGGTATCGATGTTGTTCGCCGAAGCATTGAGAATGTAGCCCACTAGCGCGCCGTCGAATGCGGTGTCGCCCAAGTTGAGCGTGCCTGGCGCCGTGCCGTAATAATCTAACCCCAGGCCAGAACCCTGCAGTTGCACGCCCGAAAGGCTTACGCCGCTAACGTTATTGCCGATGGCCAAATCGATGGGGCTGCCCGTGATGGTGTCGTTCTGCAGCGTAACGTTGGTCAGACTGGCCGGATCGGAATTGTAACTGGGCGCATCGTTGCGGCCTTTGATCGTCAAGCCGACGCCAGGACTTGGGCTAGCCAGCGAATTACCCGTGCCATCGTCGGTGAGCGTGGAATTTTCGATGGTAATGCCGCCGCTATAGGTCCCGTACTTCAGGTTGATGTCAATTCCCGCGGGCGAAGTGGCACCGGTTCCGCTGTCGGTGATGGTGATGCCGTTCAGCACGGCGTCATCCAACGTTTCAACATAAATGCCCTTGAACGTGTTGTTGCTGAACGAAGTTCCTGAAATGTTGATATTGGTGAAGCGCGTTTGATTGTTCAGGCTGCCCACCGCGTTCTGCGTTTCCAAGCCGAAGGCGTTGTTGTCGAAGTGACTGGTGGTAATGGTTAGCCCACTGACGGCGCCGGTGGTGGAAACATTGAAGCCCACGCCGGAGGTGGTGTTGGTGGAAACACTCACGTCGTTCAAGTTCAAATCGCTGAGCACGGCCGCGTTATCCACTTCGATGCCGTAATTTGTTGCGCCAGTGACTACGACGTTGTCCAGCAGCAAGTGCGACAGCGTGCCGTTCAGCTCCACGCCCCGCGTGCCGCCGGAAATTTGCACTCCGCGAATGGTCACCGGATGCACCGCATCGGGGCCGCTGGCGGAAATGGCAAGCACATTGCCGCTGGCCAGCGAAATGACGGTATCGCTGGCGCCGGAGCCGGCGCCAACCAAAGTCAGCGCCTTGTTCACGTTGATGCCCCCGGCAAATGCGCCAGCCTGCACGTTCACTGTGTCGCCGCTGGTGGCCAAATTGATTGCCCGCTGAATGGCGCCGGCCGAGCCTTGCGGCCCGACTTCACTGCCGTGGCTGACAAACACTTTGCCTGAGCGCAGGCGCACCAGGCCGGGACCGGATTGATCGATGCCGTCTTTAATTCGATCTTCCACCGAGTACAAATCGGCCAGCGTATTATCGGCCGGCAACACGGTGCTAGAGCCGGTTAGCACGAACGTTTCCCCGGTGGCATTCAGCTCGCCGGAAGCTTGATCGTCGATGAACGTGGTGCCGGCAAAAATGTTTCCCCCCAGCAGCGCCACCAGGCCGGCGGTGCTGTTGATAAGCAAATCGGTGCCGTTGTCAGGATTCGGGTCGCCGTTGAAGTTATTCGTGCTGAGCGAGCCGCTTCCGCCGGCGGTGAACTGAACGCCGGTTGTGTTGTTGTAAATGTTCGTGTTGGAAATGATGGCACTGCCGCCGCTCACCAAAATGCCTGTTGTCGGATCGTCAATCGTCGCACCGCTGACTGTGGCGGTGGCATTGGCGCCGCTGACCGCGACACCCGTAGCGCCGCCGCTAATTGACGTTCCGCCGGTCAGATCGACCCCGGCGGTGAACGTGCCGGTGGATTGCGCCTCAACCAAAACATCCACGCCCGTGGGGCTACTGGTCGTGATCGAGCTGCCTGCCAGGTCCAGCGAAACGCTGCCGGCCACCACGTTGGGGTTGCCGCCACCGGACGGGCCAACCAGCAGCGAGGCATCGGCCAGCGGCGTGCCGTTCACCAGCACGCCGTATTGCACGGCGCTGATGGTGACGCCGCTGACGCTAACCGTGGTGTCTACATTCGCGCCGCCGAAGAATGGATCGACATTGTCCAATTCCACGCCCACGCGCGCGTTGCTAATCGAGCCGCCGGTATAACTAATGGTGGCGCTGGTCGGGTCATCCCAAAAATCAACGCCGCGGTCAAATTCGCCGCCGGTGGGGCCGTTGTTTCCAATGATGTTGCTGGTCAGCGTGACGCTGGCGCCCGCCTGCACGCTGTCCACGCCAATGCCGAAGGTGAGTCCGCTACTATCTCCAGGCGTGACGCCGCTGGCGGCGTTGATGGTGTTGCCGGTGATACTTACCGTAGCCCCGGGCGCATAAAACAGGTTGACGAAAATGCCCGTGCCGTCTTGGCCAAGGGTGATGTTGTTGTTCGACCACGTCATGCTGTCGACGCCGCCGAAGAAGTTTTGCAGTTGAATGCCGGTGGCAAACGTGGGGCCGAGGATCGTATTGTGGGTGATGTCGGCATAAGCATCGTCCAAGAGCAGCACGCCAAAGCCGGCAAAATTGCTGATGACGTTCCCGGCAATGGCGTCGTTGGTGGCCGGTAGGTCGCCGTTGTTGAACAGCGAAATGGCGCGGTCATCGAAGTTCTGCAAAATGTCGTTTTGAACCGTCAGCCCGCTGATGGAAATTGGCGTGCCGGTGGTGTCGATGTTGTCGATGCCACGGCGTGCGTCTGCATCGACCCCGCCCACTTCCGTCGCGCCGGTTTGAACGAGCGCGGCATTGTTGCCGTCCAGAACCAGGCCGTCGATGGTTACATCGTCGGCAGTGACGCGAATTAAATCGTTAAACGGCGGGCCGCTGCCGTTATCGACGCTAGGCGTCGTGAGAATAGCTTCCACCGCCGGGTCAGCCTTGCCGCTGGCGAAGTTGCCGAAACGTGTGCTTGCGCTATTTCCTACTTGGGCCCCTAGTAAACTCAACGACTTATCAATCGTTACGTTTTCTGCATACGTTCCGGCATTCACGTGGATGGTGCCGCCCGCGGTTAAATCAGTCACCGCTTCCTGAATGCGCCCCGTGGCCTCTACTTGCGGGCCGAGTGCTGTAACGCTCAGTTGCGAAAAATCGCCCAGGAAGCCAACCGCGCCGCCGTCGGTATCGGTTCCGCTGTCTAAGTACGGCGTAATGTCGACGCTGCCCTGCGTTTCGCCCAGCACGGTGGTTTCGCTGGTGTTGCCCCACCAGTTGCCGGAAGCATCAATGGTTGTGGCCGTATTTGTGTTGGTGACCGGAATCGGGTTGTTCGATAAATCGCTGCCATATACCGAAGCGTTTCCCGCGCTCAGCACCAGCAGGCCGCGCGCACTGGCAGCGGTGCTGCTGAGAATGCTGTTTGTAATAGTCACGTTTCCGGCTGAGACGGCCACATCCGCGGTGCCGCTGTCCGTGATTTCGCTCTTGTCGATGGTGGCTTGCGCGTTGGCGCCGCCGCCGGCCTCAATGCCAAACAAACCGGCGCCGCTGACCTGGTCGGATTGTGCAAACAGAAACCCGGTCGAGCCGCCGCCGCTATTATCGACGTTAATGCCAATGAGCGCGCCGCCGGACAGCGCTACCTGGCTGTCGAGCAAATCTAAAACGCCCTTGTCGTTAATGCCCGTGCCGGCGATGCCAATGCCTTGCAGCTTAATGCCCGAAATGGTCGCCGTCGCATTGCTGCCGATGGTGATTCCCGTCGAGGCACTGCCCGCGTTAATCACCACGCTTCCCAGCACGCCCAGCGCCGGGTTGCCGGAAGAATCGAGATTGATGATGGTCAGATTTTGCGTCGAGCTGGGGCTGATATTCAACGGGCCGCTGTACGATCCGGCATACACATTGATGAAACTGAATCCGGTAGCCGAAGTTTCCGCCAGATTGATTGCATCTTGAATGGTTGCCGCGCCGGCGACCGAAGTGGGCGAAGAAATGGTGACATTCGGATCGGTAGAGCTAGTCACCTTGCCGAACGCCTGCGTTCCATACACCAAGTTGGTGTTGACGCCGTCGGAAACCAGGTCGCCCACCGAGAGCGTGTGGCTGCCGTCATCGTGCACCAGGGTCCAGTTATTATCGACATACAACACGGGGCTTGCGGCCAGCATGCGCCGCGGCTCTAGATTTTCCAACCAGCGGGGCGGGGACGCTTGCCGCGCGGTTTGTCTTACCGCGGCGCGCTTCGGCTTGCGGCGAACCGTCACGGTGGGAATGTCGGGCGTTTCGCCCTGGGCCTTTCCGCGGGCGCGGAACATCGAATTCCACAGGCGGCGCCGGCCGCTGGTGCGCCAGAAATCGGTCCGCAGCAATTGCGGGAAGCGATTCTTAAACCGCCCCAGGCGGCGAATCCAAGAATTGGGTTTGCTCACACGACGACGCCCACCGGCAGCAGCCACGCGTCTCATACTACACTTCCTTTTGCAAATTCCAAAATCACTGTGCAAATTCCAAAAGCACACTTTTCAAACAGTCAAAAACAACTCCGCCAATACTTTTACAACCTATTACCGGCAATTCCCGTCCGCAGATTAAGCCAGCAGCGCCGAGGCTGCGGCATCTGAGAATTTCGCTGGCGCACGCCAAACTGGCACGCCCACGAGGAAGGCCGCTCCCTAAGCGACTCAACCGCCTAACGCAAAAACGCAAATTGCGGGAAAAGCAAAGCACACGTAGCCTCTTCGTTGCACGTCCTGTTGTTGCCACGGCGCAGTTCTATGCCAGAAAACTGCGTCTGCATCGTTTCGCTTCTGCCCCCTACCTGGCCTAACCCAAAACACGCATCGCGTGGTCATTTGCCGCCTGCCCAATCCAGAGTGCTTAACGAACCTGCGGTTCGTCTACACTCCGCCTGGCGGCAATCGCGTGTGAATCCTCGGCGATCCGAAGTGAAATTCCCTTATGGATTGGAACACGGGGAAAATACAACGCTAAAAAATCAATTTAAATATTCGCGGGGAAATTGATTTACCGGCGGCAAAATCGCGCAGCCCGTTAGGTGCTGCCGCGCGCTTGCGGGGTAATTCGCTTTTGGATGTTGGTTTCCAACACGCCAAAAGCCGCTTCATGACGCTGAATGGTTACTGACAGCGCGGCCACTAACCGTTTCGCCGTGAAGAAGTTCGTGACAATCCGTTGCGATATCACCAACGGTTCGGTAGGAATACCAACCGGCTGCGGGTTCAGGGAAAAATCGATGATCAATTCTTCCGGCGTGCCCGTCACGCGACAAAAATTCGCGTAACTCGCATACGCCTTGCTGTCATCGACTTTAATTTGCGGAGCTGCAGGCAGGGTGGGTGGAGAAGATTCTCCAACGGTAGGAACGCGGTTGCCAATCTCGCCCTCGGTCGGCTGATCGGCAGGAGTTTTTGCGGGCAAATCACACCTCGGGAATAACAAGAATTAAAAGTTCGTAGCAGGTACCCCCCTAATAAACTGTTTTTCAATTTAACTAGATGTTCCGAATTTGCAAGGAGTTTGGGAAAAAACATTTTTGCCGATTGGCAAAAACTGGTAGAAAGGGAAAGAAAAAGCGGCCGAAAAAATTTGCCCGCGATGCGGAGAACCGCTGCGACGCAAATTGCCTCGATCCACCCACTTGAAGCCCGCAGCGAAGGGGGACCAAAAAGCGATTGGCTTCAACCCCATCGCAACTACTGCTGTTCAATTACTTTCCGGCCGGTCATAGCAGAATGCTATTCTTCAGGTGGATCAGAATAGACCAACTTTCAAAGATCGTCACCGCTCCGGCGAAGACATAATATACAGTCACTAGGGAAAGAATCGCATGAAAGGATATTCCATGAAACCGTATGCCGCGTTGATTGTCGGGGTCATTGTGGTGATTGCTTTGGTCATCGCCTTCGGCTCCTGGGGAACCATCGATGCCGGCCACCGCGGCGTGGTGTTGCGGATGGGCGCGGTCACCGGCGAAATTAAGCCGGAAGGCTTTTACAGCAAAACGCCGTTCGTCGATCACATCGTTCCCATGGACGTGCGCATGCAAAAGGAGCAGGTGGAAACCGACGGAGCCAGCAAAGATTTGCAAAGCGTGAAAACGGTGGTCGCGCTCAATCTTAGCGTCCTGCCCGATAAATGCGCATTGCTGTATCAAACTATTGGGGCCGATTATTTACAAACCGCGGTCGCGCCCGCCATGCAGGAAAGCATTAAGGCGATCATTGCCCAGTACACGGCCGAGGAATTGGTTTCCAAGCGCGAAGACGTGCGCGAAGCCATCGCCAAGCTCATCGGCGAAAAGCTGAACCCGCTGGGCTTGAAAATCGAGGCGCTGAACATTGTGAACTTCGATTTCAGCGCGTCGTTCAATCAGGCGATCGAAGCCAAAGTCACGGCGGAGCAAAACGCCCTGGCCGCGAAAAACTTGCTCTCGCAAAAAGAGTTCGAGGCCCAGCAAACCGTCGCCATTGCCAAGGGAAAGGCCGACGCCATGCAAATCGAAGCCAATGCCCTGCGCGATAACCCCATGATTTTGCAGCTCCGCGCCCTAGAAAAATGGGACGGCACGCTCCCCAAAGTCACTTCCGGCGCCGTCCCGTTTATCGACGTCAGCCACTTCAGCGATAAGCCAACCGCGAAGTAGCCCGCGCTTGCGTATAAAGCCGCGACCGTTGGTCGCGCCGGCAGCACCCACGGCATACACGCGAACTATCGCCGTGCCCAAAACAAAGCAAGAAGGGAGCCAATCGCCAACAGAACGAGCGATGCCGGCTCAGGCACAGCCACAGGAGCCAATGTCGCCACTTGCGCCGTGTTGCTGTCGATCACAAAGGCAGAGTTTGCTGTAAACACTTGAGAGTTGGTATGAATGACTACCAAAGCGCTCGCCGTTCCAGGCGCCACGACTCCAAAACCCAGCGCAGGAAGGCTGAACGACGCACCGAGCACGTCCCCCGATGCGCTCCGATCGAAAGTCGCGGGAATGACGCCCGTGGTTGGCGCTTGATAACTAGCATCAGTCGATATGCCGCCGGCGCCGTAGCCGTCGATAGTAAACCGATCAATGGAATCCGGACCGGTATCATCCGTAATCAAGTAGGTAAACGTGAGGTTGCCTTGGCCAAACGGATTGGCTGCATCGTTCGTAAATACTTCGCTTCGCAACGTTCCCGTATAAGTAGCCGTGGAAAACGGCAATGCACCGGTGTCGGCCAGTAGCGTACCGTTGCCAGCCAGCCCAGGAAAAAAGCTACTGGGGATCGAAGTGCCAACGGGCAGCGGCGTCGCCCGGGCGATGGTGGCCAGCGCTAACCCACAAATAACAACCAACGAAAAACTTAAGAAACGAATTCCGACCGCACGGGTGGCAGAAAATGCATATGTTGCCATAACGACTTTTACCTTAGTTGAGTTAATCACTGCTGTCCAAAAAATAACTTAGCCCGTAACATCCGGTTGCGAACCATGGCGCCTAATCCGGCGAAACCGACGAGCCCCAACACCAACGTGGATGGTTCGGGACTGCCAAAGACCAAAAGCGGCGCAAACGTCGTAGCTTGCGCCGTGCTACCATCGATCATCGATGCGACAGATGGATTGAACTGCGTCGAATTGGTTTGAATTACGACCAGCGCGCTCGTGCCGCCCGGGGGAATCGCGCCCAAGCCCGTCACCGGCGGCGTAAAAAAAACGCCGATCACATTTCCAAGCGGATCGATACTACGATCAAACGACGTGGGAATGATGTTGCCAGGCAGTACCGGCGCTTGATAACTAGCGTCCGTCAGTAGGCCGGGAATGCCCCAGCCGGGAACGGTCAGTCGATCGATCGATTCCGGGCCGCCCGTGTTGGTAAGCATATACGTGAATGTCAAATTACCAGGCCCGAACGGGTTGGCCGGATCGCTGCCAATGACCTCACTGGTCAGCGTTCCTTGAAAGGTGGCCGAGGTAAATGGAACAGGTCCACTATTGGCGACAACTACACCGCCCACGGGGCCTGGGCCGGGGGCAGAAAGAATCGCACTTCCCACAATTAGCGGCGTGGCCTGAACCGACGGCCGCGACACGATTCCTACAAGCACGAACGTAACTACAAAAACTACCTTGGAACAACGACACGACATACAGGTCCTCCCTGACTTTGAGGAAAATCATGTTGCAACCACCTCGGGTCCTTGTTCCGGGGCTTATCATACCCCCTGGAAGCAGGCAGTGCAAGGATTTGGCGCAATGGGTATCGGATAATTTGCACCTCGCCCCGAATAATTTGCACACAGCCCGACCGTGTCAGTCGGGCCATTGGCTAGGTAAAAACTAGGAATTACCTATCAGTCCAGAAAAACGCGATAAGATCGCATAAAACACCAGGCGACATGCCCACGCTTGCGTATAAAGCCGCGACCGTTGGTCGCGCCCGGGTGCCACTGCTTGCTCGTCCGTGTAAATGGCGCAAGAGAACGGCATGCTGTAATCCAACAGCCTCCCCTCGCTTGCACAAAAAATCCTGTACCGGAACGGCGAGCTCAAATGTTTTTGCCTAAAATTGAGCCATGTCTGTTTCCTGCGAAAAAAGCGATACCTTCAGCCATCTGCTATGCAAGCTGTTGTCACCCAATTTGCTTTTCACACGATAATTATCAATGTCATCCAGTCACTGCTGGACAAGCGAAGTCGGCAGCGGCACCCCCGCGGCTCCTACTGCAAATAAAACCTTGACATGCCATCAATTTGGGTTATACTGCCCCTAATCAGAGGCATAGAACGAAGGAACATAACGATGACACGCAGCATGATCGGAAAACGCTATGTTCCTGAAAAAACTTCTCCCGCAGATCGCGAGCCTCGTTGCCATCGCCTCGATTTTCTGCTTCGTTAGGCCGCTTCACGCCATACCCGGCCCCGGGCTGTTCGCCATCAATATTGCTCCCGATGGCGCGGGCAACGTCGTGGCCAATGGCTCGGGTGACGTCAACCTCGGCAGCGCCACCGCCGTTTCATTCAGTATTGGTGCAGAGATGAGTTCGTTTTCAGACTTGATCGTGAACGGACCGGCCACTACCACCAGCGTCTTCGAGTACACGTTTAGCACCGCGCTCACCGGGCCTGCCAGCTTCGGCACGGTCTTCCCCATCACTCCTGCAAGCTCCGGCAGCGGCTCATTGTTTATGTTTAGCAATCCCGGTTTCGGCAGCTTCGTTCTGGCTGTACCGACCAGTTACACCACGGATACCGCCATCATCGACTCCTCCACCTACACCGGCAAAACGCTTGCTAACCTCGGCCTGTCCCCCGGCACTTTTACCTGGACCATGGGAACCGGCCTCACGGAGAACACGGTCACCATCAACGTCAGCTCTACTCCGGCACCCGAACCCGCGTCGTTCGTGCTAGCCGGCCTGTGCGGCGGCGCAATGCTCTTTATCCGCCGCCTAACCTCGCGCAAGCGCTAAGCAAGTCCGCGCACCCTTGGCAATCGCAGGGCGCCGTAATCGCCGGGTGGCTGGGGTCGAGTGCCGCCGAGCCCCCAGTGAACTGCCAATAATTCAGATCACACTGCTGCCGTGGGCTGAAACCGCCGGGTGCCTGGGGTAAAGGCCGCCGTCGCTTAATTTGGAAAATGTAGTGGCGTCTGTCCCTAGACGCCTGCGGTTTTCTCGATCTAAACGGCTGACGACAGCCGTCGCTACATCGATTTTGTTTCAAAATTGGCGACGACCTTTTGCCTCGACAAACCGCCTCGCAGCCGATATTTTTTAATTCCTGGCAACTCGGTAGCCAATTCCGGCAAATCTTGTTTTCGGAGACCGTCAAATGAAAAGCAATCCTATCGACTGGTTTGAAATTTACGTTCAAGATCTTGCCCGCGCCAAGCAATTTTACGAATCGCTTTTTCAAATCAAGTTGCAAAAGCTCGATTCGCCTATTCCTGGAGTCGAGCTGTGGGCATTTCCAGGCGAAATGAACATCTACGGCGCTTGCGGCGCACTGGTCAAAATGGAAGGATTCAACGCCACGGGCAACTCCAGCATTGTTTACTTTCATTGCGAAGATTGCGCCGTCGAGGAAGGCCGTGTGAAAGCCGCGGGCGGAAAAATCCAACGGCCCAAATACTCGATCGGACAATACGGCCACATCTCCATGATCATCGACACCGAAGGAACGCTGATCGGCCTGCACTCGATGAAATAACCCGCTTGCTCATCGAGCCGCGACCGTTGGTCGCGCGAGCGCGTTCTCCCTCTCCCTTGATGGGAGAGGGCCGGGGTGAGGGTGAGCTGCATCAGGGCCGGTTTTAGGACGATTCGCGCAGCATTCCGCCAATCACAAAGCTACCAGCTTTGTCGATATGTTTCTCGACAATCTGATCAGAGTTGTCCAAATCAGCTACTGTCCTCGCAACTTTTGCTAATCGATCCATAGATCGTGTCGATAACAAATGATTGCCGATTAGCGATTTATAGTGATCGAAGGCTGGCAAAGAAAAATTACACAATTCGCGAATTTGCCCGGCCGGAATTGCCGCATTATACGGAATATCCAGTCCGTTAAATCGATCTTGTTGTCGTACCCGCGCTGCTTCGATCTTGGCTCGTAATCGGGGTGACAAGTCATTCTTGGTTTCTCCGAAACGTTCGCTCGTAGATAAGCGGTTTAACTCTACCTGTAAATCAATGCGATCTAAGATCGGCCCGCTAATTTTATGGTGGTATTTTTCAACGTCCTGGGGCCGACAAGTGCAACTTTCTGTGCCATAAAAGCCGCAAGGACATGGGTTCATCGCCGCAACAAGCGTAAAGCGACAGGGATACTCAAATGACCCACCAACTCTTGACACAACTATTCGGCCGCTTTCAATCGGCTGACGAAGAGCCTCAAGCGTCGCTCTGCTAAATTCAGCAATCTCGTCGAGAAATAAAACTCCTAAGTGTGCGAGCGTTATTTCGCCGGGTCGAGGTCGTCCACTTCCACCTCCAATCAGCGACTGCTTTGAGGCTGTATGGTGAATATTGCGCATAGGGCGTCGCGTGACTGCCATGCCGTCATGCTCCAAGGCACCATATGCAGAATAGATTTTGGTCAAGTCTACTTTTTCGGCATTCGAAAGCCGCGGCAAAATACCGGGAATTGCCCCTGCAATCAACGACTTACCTTCACCTGGCGGACCTATCATTAAAAGATTATGTCCTCCCGCAGCCGCAATACATGCAGCTTCCTTTGCTTTTTCCTGTCCTAATATTTGACCGAAGTCCACAGCCTTAGGGATATAATCCTGAAACGTCACGCCGCCTTGCAACGCATTTTCCAGTGGCCGCTTGTGTTGAAAAAATTGGATTACTTCGTCAAGCGTTGAAACGGGATACACATTGCACCCGTCGTATCCAGGTTTCGCTAGAATTAAAGCGCACTCTTTCTCGTTTCCTGTTGGCACGATGAGAGATTGGCCGGGCTTCGCCGTAAATGCAATCGAAAGTGCGCCCGGAACTCGACGAACTTCTCCGTGTAAGCCTAACTCTCCCATGAGAATCAGATCTCCTTCCATCTGATCGGAGAGCTTTGGCAGATAGCCACTTGCCTGCAACATTAGTATTGCTAGCGGTAAATCCAGCCACGTTCCTTCCTTCGGCAAATCGGCGGGTGCTAAATTTATCAGGATTGAAACTTCAGTATCGGGGATTCCCCATTTAGCAAATGCACCCGTGATTCGATCGATTGATTCGGAAATCGCACCACGGGCCATGCCAGAGATTTTTGTAACTGGCCCGTCACCATTCCTTACCGCACCGAAGTGCATCGGACGTCGTAAGATATCCATCGCACGTGCTTGCATCTCAATGATATAACCGTCTAATCCATACAGAATCCCGCCGTTAAGCGTGTGGTCTCGCTTTAAAAGTTCCTGCAAAAACTGTTGCCGCTGCTGTACTAATTTGATCGCCATTGCCTCGTACCTGCATATGAATGGACACCAGAAACGAGTGCCCCCAAAATATACGGCTTGAGTAGGAATTGCAAGTTTCCAATGATTTGATCTCACATTCTAAATCGGTCTCTATCGAAAATATCGTGGTCACTGAGAACGACTTACATGATCCCCAAAGCGGCGCTGGGTAGCTGGGTTCGAGTACAGCCTGGTATGCCAGGCTTTGTTGAAAATGCACCACTGGCGTGTAAGGTGCATCACTGGAGGCTCGGCAGCCTCGACCCCAGGCACCCGGCGGATGGTCGCAGCAGTGTAAAAATGGCGCGAGAGAACGGCAGACCGTCATCTATCTGCCCGAACTCCGCTGGCACAAAAAATTCTTCTCCGAGACTGCTGGGCTCAAATTTTTTGCCCAAAATTGGGCCACTCGTTTGGTATGCTACGCACACGGGCAAGAAAATCCAGGCCCGGCGAGAATCGGCTGCCGCCCGCGTCGCCGAATTGAACTGAGCCGCGAATTGGACATCGCCTTAGAAAATTGGGCGCTGACCAAGCAGGCAGTGACTATTCCGCTGCCTGATAGATGGCCGGGCGGTAGCGCGGTTTGGGAATTGGCTTGCGGGCGGCGCGGGCGGCTTTGAGCCACGCTGCTTTGGCAATTTCCACTTCACGCAAAGCATCGGCCGCCGTCGACCCGAAGGCCGAGCAAGACGCTAAATCGGGAATGTCAGCAATGTAGCCCCCGTCTTCGGCGCTATAGAAAATGTTAATGTGATAATCGTTTTTCATTCGGATTGCTCCCCCAACTTCAAATTATACCTCTCCACGATGCGGAGGAATTGTCGAATTTGGTACGGTTTGGCATCGCTGCCAACTTTTCGTGAGCGCGGAGATGGCAAATAAAAGGATCAACACGGGAGTGAATTTTGTATTTAATCCGGGCCAAACGCAAACAATGAATCCATCACAACTTACTCGTGCTGGCCAATCATGAATAACGATGGCCAAACATTAAACGCTCGCAATTCTGTCCGGACTAGCAGCGCCGGCGTGCGAGATTTTTCGAGCGCCGCGGCGTGTGCCCAGCGACAAAATGCCGGGAGTTTTGTACGCGAAATTCAACATCCCGGGAAATGCGGACTGAACTCGATGCGAATGCTCAAGATTTCCCGTTGGTTCCGTCGGCATTTTGTACATTTTGTCTTGCCGGGAACGAGTCACAATTCACAGCGCCGATTCGCCACGACAGATCGGGCGAAGCACTTCCGCTTTGTGGTTACCATGATTTTATGATGAATCTGACGCGAAAAACTGCCTTGCTTTCACTGGTGGTGCTGACCTGTGCGGTCTACGTGCCCAGCCTGCGATGCGGATTCATTTGGGACGACAACGCGCATGTTACTCGGCCGGAGTTGCGCAGTGTTTCCGGGCTAGGCCGCATTTGGTTCGACGTGGGGGCCACGCAGCAATATTATCCGCTGTTGCACAGTGCCTTCTGGTTGGAAGAAAAAGTGTGGGGCGAAACTGCCTGGTGTTACCACCTGACGAATGTGCTGGAGCACGCCGGGGCGGTTTGCCTGGTGTATTTGATTTTGCTGCGATTGAATGTGCCGGGCGCGTACTTGGCGGCGGCGATATTTGCGGTGCATCCGGTGGAAGTGGAATCGGTGGCGTGGATCAGCGAGCAAAAGAATACGCTTTCAGCCGTGTTCTACTTGAGCGCGATGCTGGTTTATCTGCGATTCGACCAAACCTTACAGAAAGGGATCTGTGCTGAATCCACAATAAGCATCCGATGCCGGCCAATAGTAACAACAAAGAGGCCGGCTCGGGAACCGCAAAAGCCGAACCGCCACCGCTTTGAAGCAAGTCTAAAAGCGATTGTAGGTCGATGTTATTTATGGTTCCGTCCTGATTTACGTCGGCAATTGTCTCTAGCATATCGTCGGAAAGGCCGTAGTCGGCCTGATATTGGCTCAAGCCACACAGGGCACTTTCCGCTACCGAAATATCAGAGGAATCCACATGATTATCCCGGTTGAAGTCTCCTCGCAGCGGACCGAATTGTGCGCCGAACGTCAAACTCATGTCGATGGCAGAGCCACTGTGGAAACGATCGGAGAAAAATACATCAATTGTGTGGCTTCCGCCCTCAAGTGGAGGCAGCGTGGTCGTGATGGCACTTGGGGGTTGGACACCACCATTATCGACTGCGAGAGTGCCATCGATAAACACGAACCCGTCATCATCGGTGCCCAATTCAATAGTGATCGGCCCCTCAGAGGGCAACGAAAAAGTACCTTGCCAGTGGGCGCTCCTATAGAACGGGTCGTCGCTGGACTGGCCATCTGGAAAGAAAGTGGGGAAAGCAAAAGGCAGTGTGTCGTTTTGTTGCTTCTCAAACAGAACCCCGTATGGACTCGTGGTGCTCCACCAGAGGATCTCGCCGCTCGCGTTCACGTCTGTGATCGGAGGCGAGTACGTCGCACCAAACGACGAGACAACAGGCAGGCCATCAGGCCCCAGCGTCGATTGGACGAGACCTTGTGTAGGGCCAGCTTGGGCACCGCTGCCGGTATCCGGATGGGTATTTGGAATTTTGAAGTAACTTCCGGTCAGGGTGATATCGACATCGGCCATGCCTGTCGATACGCCATCGAATAAAACTAAGGAGACGAACATGACAAGAATTCCGTTAAATAGTCTGACGCGACTGTACAACTTTTGGTTTGAGCGTGTCATGTTCGATCCTCCTTTTGAGAATAGGGAATTGGCTCTCGTACCCATCAAGATCCTGCCATGGGAAAATGTTCAAGTTGAGATGAACCGTCGTAGCGTGAAAGCTTCGGCAGACAGAGCACTACCCAGCAACCGCAGCGTCGCGCGGCTTCTCAATTTAGGCCGAAAAATCCCGGCAATCAAGGGATATATAGCTACACCCAAAATAAGAGAGTATACAGTGGCCCTGGAATTGGATCCGAACCATCCTGACGCCCAACACAATTTGGCCCTGCTGCTGGCCGGCGCGGGCCGAGTTGACGAGGCGGTTGAGCACTACCGCATAGCGCTGCGGTTGCAGCCCAACTTTCCGGAAGCGCAATTTAATTGGGCCAACGCCGTGGCCAGCGTTCGCCCGCAGGAGGCCATCGAACATTACAAGGCCGCCATCCAACTGCTGCCCGATTATACCGATGCTTATGCCAACCTGGCATCGGTTTACGCCCAGCTTGGGGATCGCGCGCAAGCCGCCACTACCATGGGCAAAGCCGTGGAGTTGGCCAAAGCACAACATAACGAGCCGCTATCGAAGCAATTGGAGCAGCTATTGTATGAGGGACGGTGACGGACGTGAGTTTTTCATCACTTGACCTGCGGAACTTCCACCTCGGGAACGATGTTCACCGTTTTTGCATCCCAATCGACGGTTACTGTGGTGCCGTCGGCAAACGTCGTACGCTCATGTTTAAAATCGCCAGTCAGAAACTCGTGCCGCACCATTTCCTGCAAAGCGACCCGTTTGTGGAGCGCACTCATGCGTCGCACAGCGGCCGCGGTTTCGGAAGTGGTACTTTGATCGCGTCCCAATTGCGGCATGCCGCCATTCAGAAATCCGCGCAAGTCGTCAGGAGCGTACGGTGTGAGGACAGCGTCATGATATACCAAATTGTAAAGCGGCACACTCACCAGCTTGTACGAACGCATGGACGAAACACAATCGACATAAGGAATCGTCCAATCACAGCCGGCTTCCGTGCCGACAAATCCAAGATTGTTCCGCGACCAATTGAAGCACAGCGCGCGGGCGTGCATGGCTTCACTGCGGCTGCACGGATGCTCGGGATTGAAATCTTCATCTGGCGGTACATAACCGAACACGTCAAGATAAATTCCTTGTGGGTGAATCTCGTGCGCAAAGAGCGCAGTGTAGTTCTTCACCAAATGGCCAAGCATAAAACGATTATTCAAAAACGTTTGCGTTCCGCCCTCCCAATTATTCATGAATGGGAGTTGCCCTTGCTTCCATGTTCCAAACCGCGTACCGGGAAAATCTTGCGGGGCGCCGGCAGCGGTTTCCTCATGGATCGCAAATTGGGGATCGTAAGATGGGGCATCAAGGTAATAATCGCGATACTGATCGTGCAGGCAGAAAAGATAGCCTAATTCGCGGCAGGTATCAGCGACTTGCTTCATTCCGGCCCATCCACCGGCTTCTGGCGCGGGCGGCAATTCATCAGGATGTTGGCGATCATAGCCTTCCCGCGGCCAACCGGTGAGAACTACGCACAAACGATCGAGGCCCTGCTCTTTCCACTTGCGCAATTCCTGAGCGCGGGAATCAAATGAAGTAAAATGATGGTTAGCATCGGGGTTCTGCTTGTTGTAATGCAAACTATCGGACTTGATGTTTGTGAGAATTCCCAAACGCGCTTGAGGCGTGCCAATTAATTCCTTCACCACTGGTCGTCGCGCGATTTTTTCATCGAGTGATACAAACAGGCCGGAATCCTTTACATAGCTGCGGTAGCGCTTCGCCAGATCGACATAATTTCCGTTCTCGAAAAAGCACATTCGGCAACTTCGGGGGTAACGAAGTGCGCCAAGAGATTCCCGCCAGCGCGGCCCAATGACCGTCGGGCCACCTGCCGGATGTTCAAATTGATAGGCTGCGTCATCGGGCGTTTCCACAATAATCATCATTGCGCTTGGACCCTGTTCAAATCCCCACCACGACATTGACCAACTTTCGATGACATTGCTTTGCACTTCGCTGGTGTCGCTTTGCTTCAGGCTGCCATCGGCATTTGCGGAACGAATGGGAGAGTATGGCTTTGGCCAATCTTGCGGCAAGAGTGCACCTCGACCATTACTCAGCACGGTAAAATCGATGTGGCTGGAATCAATCGCCGTAGGCCAATTCAGTTCTCGCAACTTGGCTTGCTGCTCGTCGGCAGCAATATCGAACACGAGTTCTTCGTTCGCACCTTCCAATGCCAGGGTGAGATACAATGGCAGATTTACGATCCCCGATTTTTCCGGCCAGTGATTGAGCATAATTTTTATTCCGGTCTTATAGCCGGTATCGTATGGAACAATATCCACTTGCTCGGCATCTGCTAACCGTGCGGAAAATTCCTGTCCATCCAATTTCACGCGCATATCACTGGCTGTCGACGGGACCAAATGCCAAAGAACGGAACCCGCGTGCACTTCGATTGCCAAATTCTTTTCATTTAATATCACCGTTTGATGTTTGCCCTTGATGTTCCACGTGTTTTTGGCGGCATCGTGCGAAACATCGACCAGCGGCGCGCCCCACTCGCTGCGCGGAAATTTCTGCGCAGAAGTTTGCTGCGGCGACGGAGAAACGGGTTGGTCCAGTTGCGATTCTGCCGCGACCGCTGCTTTAGACGTACAGCCAACGCACATTAAACCGACGGCGAACGCGCGGAGCATGACAGCTCTCCCGTCCCCCGAAGTTAAATCTCGGCTTCTCTTGCGCAACCCCTTGCGCAAACATGTCTGATTGTGGGCTGTAGGAAATCGCATTACCAGGGGTTAACTCCTTCTCACTGCACCCCAGGCTAACGCCCGTGCAGATTAGTTTGACAGTATTGTCCTGAAAATTAATTCCTTGGCCAAAAGTCGCTGGGCTGCCCCGATCGAGATGTCGAAAGTAACTCGCTGGGGCGACACTGCGCTTTGCCCCAGGCACAAGGCTGCAGCCCTTCTCGGCGTATTGCGCGCCCCCTCACCCTGCCCTCTCGCACCCCGGGAGAAGGTTCGATAAATACATCGAATTGCCAAAGACCGACAGTCCAGCGGCCGTTTGCAGACAGCTCGCAGCAGGCAACAACAGCTTCAGCAGCCTACCGCCTACGGTCGCCCAGACAGGGAACTCATTGTTCCGCGCGGCATTGTACCAAACGAGTGGCTCAATTTTGGGCGAAAAAATTTGAGCCCGCCGCTCCGGAGAAGAATTTCTTTGTGCGAGCAAGAGGTTCTGGCAATTCTCTGGGGGCTCGTCCGCGGGGGACTCGACCCCAGCCACCCAGCCGACGCCCTAGTTGTTGTTCTGCTGGGGCGGCACTGCATCCTGCCCCAGCCACACGGCCGGAAAGATTTTAGTGCAAGCGAGATGCCAATTCACTAACGGCCTTGCCCGGGCCTAAACACGTGGCCACATTTCAGGCAGGTGATTCTGATTTTCTTTCGTCCCGCCAGCCCGCCAAAGAGCGCTCCACCTCGACCGAACAGCAATCCACTCAACGCGGCTCGACCAAACCCGAATCCTCTTCGGTTGGCGGTAATCTGAGTGGAGCCACATTTCGGGCAATGCACCTTATCGTCGGCGCCTTCACTCGCCGGTTCCGCCTTCTCCTCCGCCGCTGGTTGATTTTCAGTTGCCATGTGCTTGAGTTCCCCGCTGCCGGTAAAGAATGCCCGCTGAGATGGGTTTTGATTTTACCAACGTGAAATGGCGATTGCCAGGAGGAGCGGTTTCGGACAGTGAGCGGTTAGCAATTAGTGGCTATCGACGAGCGCCGGGTAACAGTGAGCAGGTGAACGGGTGATGGGGTGATTCAGCCGACGACGTGGCCTGTGCTCGGTTGCTCATTTTACCGAACAGGTGGCCCAATTTTGGGCGAAAAAATTTGAGCCCGCGGTCGCGGAAAAGAATTTCTTTGTGCAAACGAGTTTGGGGGGTTACCGCATGCCATTCTCGAACTCTTTTTTCGCACTGCTGGACAAGCGAGGAGTGGCACCCAGCGGATATATTTCCATGCCGACAATGTTGGCAACTTCGTGCTGAATTGCTGATTGAAATTAAACCGGTTCTTTGGAACACTGAGCAAGAAAATCTATGAATCGAGTTATATCATGAGAAGGAACGCCCGCTTGTTTGGCTTTTGCATAGAGCAATTGGACCAGTACGAAGTCAATTATCTCCGCTGTTACACCTTCCCCGCCATTTATGTGCCATTCCGTTCGCTCCGCAAAATCTTGATTGACCGGCCACGATACAACAAATGCTCTTGATCCGCGTTTGGTTAATTCAGCCAACAAATCATCTTCGCTGCATTGATTAAGTGTTTTAAGATGTAGTTCGATTTTATCCTTGTCGGTTTCGTATTCGTGATCTAGTGCCTTGTCAATCAGGATACTTATGTCGTGAGCGTTGATGTCGGGTGCGAAATCAATTCCTAAATCTACCGCAAACGCCTTTTGCTTATCGGTAGCGGGCCGATAACGTCGCCGCTGCAATGGTGGTTCAGCGTAAGCTACTTGACCATCGACAGTATTCACCGAAATGGTTTTGGCCAATTCAATATCTTCGGGAGGCACAGTTACAATAAGTGGATTATTACACTTCGGACAATTGACAGTCCTTCCAATCAGACCGACACCGGCACTAAGTTTTGCACCACACGATTTACACTGAATTTCAAAAGTAGCCATATGTTTTATTTGTTACGCATGTACCATTGCCCTTCCGAAATTTCTTCACCATACCAATAGAATTCGTCTTTGTGGTAAGGCGTGTTGTCGCCCAACTTCTCGGTTATCCAATGGCCATGCGGCTTCCCAGTGCCGGCCATTGGTCCCTCAGAACTCCAAAAGTATGACTCATTTAGGAAAGTGCTGTCGCCTTTGTGGAAATGACTCGTTCTGCGATAGATAAAATCACCGGACCAATGTTTGTAGGTATCGGCGTAGTCCGTATCATCTTTCGATGTCCAGCGATCAACGTATGTATCATGGGCAGCCCACCAAAATAATGTGACAACAGTAAGTACAGCCACGATATATCTAGTCCAGCGTATTGAAAGTTTTCGATTAAACCAGCCAATCATCGCACTACTAATCAAAGTTAAATCAATCCCTGCCAATATAAATGCAACCACAAAGAGCGAAAGTTCTAACCAGACGATCCACCAAGAGAAATAGAAATCGAATGCTCCAAATAATAAATCCATCGTGACGGCCCAAATCGCAGCAATAGCAAGTAGGATTAATCCAAAACGTTTCCAACTCCATGCGAATGCCGGCAATGCTGAGCCGCTTATGCCAAGGGCAGCGGCAACAATCACAACGTAACGCAACAAAAACCATGAACTTGATTGAACGTCGATCAACAGAAACCAAGCAATCAATGCTGCACTGATACACCATGCGGGCCATGTTCGTTTGAAACGGCTCTTAACAGCATCGACTGTGAACATTCCCCGCCACGCTCGCCCAGCAAAATATCGTTTTGCAGGGAGTGCCGCTCCAATTCCAATAAGTGCGGCTGAAATGTAGCGAAGCCACGCTCCAATCTCAGAATCGTAATTTCTGGCGGCAAGTACCGCTGTTGCTACACCGATTCCGACAAGCCACGTTGGCCACGTTGCCGATAAATGACGTTTCACCGCGGCAATAACGACTTGCTGCCGCGATTCTCTAGCCGGCTCTGGCGGTGTAGCAACAGCGGTAACAGGTGGTGCGGCGTTATCTTGAATTTGAATCGGTACGTCGCATTTCGGGCAGGGAACTGTTCGGCCAATCAAACCACTGCCTACACGCAAATTCGAACCGCAAGAATTGCAGACCAATTTAAAAGAGTTGCCCATACCCCCACAGTTTAGCCGGAAGCGTGAGCGCGTGGCAACAAAAGAAAAAGCCACATAGGCGACCGGGATCGGGTGGCTGGGGCATAGCCGACGATTGCTGGGTAGGCCGTGGTTCAGGTTTGGTTTGCATGCCCACGGCGGGCGTGGAAATGGCATCCACGGAGAGGAGATCTCCGGGTAGAAACCGGGGCTAAATTGCGGATCCAAGGAGCTGTACGCACCCGGTCGTGGCCGACCGGGCTAAGCGTTGGTTCATTGGATGCGAATACCCTCGGGCAGAGCATGGGGCTAAGACGGATAATGGCTGAATTGACGGAACTGCCGCCGGGGCTTGGTGTTTCATATTTTGGAACAATCATCATGCGGCCAGTCGTTCGACTGTGTTAAATTGTCATAGGCCAAAAGAGGCAGAATTGTAGCCGGCCGATGACAAGTCGCCGGCTTGGGGCAAGATTTCGTAGTGGAACATTCCCGAAAGAAGGCGAGAGTTGTGAACACCAAGCACACCCACATTGCGCGACGATTTGGTATTGCCCGGCGAGTTGGTGTTGCCCTGGCGCTGGTCATATTAATTGGCTGCGCGAAATGGGTCATCGCATTCGGGGCGACGGATTCTGCTTCTAGTAATGGCTCATCTGCGAGCGACGACACGGCTGCGAAGTCCGTCTCTGTCGCGAAGTCTGCCTCTGCAGCAAATGGTGGCTCTGCGAATGATAGCGCGGCTGCAAGTAAGGGGACCGCTGCGAGCGCTGGCCCCACCGCCACGCTGGATTTGCTGCGCAAGTCGGGCGGCATGCTCACGCCCGAGGTGCGCAGCAGCTATTTGGCCTGGTGCAAGCAGGAAGTGCTCAGCCAATTGCAATCGGTCAAGCGAACCGTCCCGCCGGAGGTGCTGCACGAAGTTGAAACTGATCCGACCTTGACCGACGCCATCTTTGGCAGCGTCTATCCGCCCGATCGGACCATTTTGGAAAATTACATCGACATGCGCGCCAAACTCGGCGCGAGTTTCACGCAAAAATATCGTGCGCTGGTGACTGCCGCCGCGGTGGTGCATCGCAAAGGAGGCGTGACCAACCGCAATTTGGCCGATGAGGAAATGCCCGACGCCGAGGATACGGAAGTTGGCGCCTCGCCGCCGGAACCGGAGCCGGACATCAACCTTGACGCGCCCGACCCGGAAATGCAGGCCGCCGCCGACTTCATGAAAAGCACCGGCAGCACGGCCTTGCAAATTTATGAGCAACCGGACAAGCAACAGCAGCTATTCGATTATTTGAAATCGAAGGGCATTGACGACAAGCGCGTGGCCAAGCTGGAGCAATTCAAGGCCCTGGGGCGAGTGCTGAAAGGGGCGATGATTATTTTGGGGCAGCGGCCCGGCAAGCGAGAACCGTACGCGGACATTATCACGTGGCTGAAATATTTGGCTACGGTGTACGAAAGCAAGCCGAATATTCCGCCGGTAGCAGACCGCGACCCCAAACACTGGCCGCTGTTTCCGATGGACAAAGCGCCGTGGCCGATGTTGATGCCGCTGGCGCGACCGATGGTGATGAGTGATGCGCACTATATATACGAGAAGTTCGAGGGACAGCATGGCCACGACCGGTATCACACGTATGGCCCGTATCGGAAAGAGGATGCCGAGCTGCGTTACGAGTTGCAGCCTTCGACGTTGCCCTGGAAGGCCTGGGCCGATCGGATTATCCACGGCGGCGTGTGCACCACCATGTCAGGAATTTCAATCGACACGCACCGCGCGCTGTGCGAGCCGGCGGTTCCGGCAGGCCAGCCGCACCACTCGAATTTGGTTTCTTATCACTTTGCCGACGACAAATGGTCGGCGCACATCGACCAGGCCTTCGCCGGTGGTCCTCCGGTCACCCACGTGCTGTGGCTGTTCAAAGACGTGGCCGACGGTCCTGCGCGGCTGACGAAAAAAAGCCACGCCGGCGCCGAATATCATTTGGGCCTGGGCGCCGGCATGAATGTCGGGCTGGCCTCGTACATCGATACGCGAATTGCCGCCGCGCTGTTTCGAGCGCTGCCGCTGGAAGACAAAGGAACCACCGGTGTGAAACTGCTGACCGCGGCGAAGAATGCGAATCCCTTCAATCCCGACTTGTGGTATTTACTGTCGCAGCAGGCGAACTCCGCCGCCGATGGTCAGTGGTTGGTGAGTGCGCTGCTTTCGCATGCACCCAATGCAGACCTTTCGGGCGTGGGAAAAGAGCAAAAAAAAGAAGAGAAAGAACGGAAGCGCAAGAAAGAGGAGCCGAAAACGACTCCTTCCGAAATTGCGGAGCGCGAATATTGGGAAACGGTGGCGAAGTTCGTCAGTCGCCTGCTTGAAGCGAAACAGTGAGCGGCTAGCTGCTGGCAGTAGGCGGCGGGCGGTTGGCGGCAAGCAGCAAGCGGCGGTTAATCGGAGTGCGGGTTGGTTGAAGTTCTCGACCAGGCGAATAAATGCCGCGGATTGAACTTTCGATCGCAGCGGCCGCAAGAAATGCGGCGGCGACGGGAGCGCTGAACTTCGTATCCGCAAGTGGGGCAGCGCCCAGTGAACTTCATCGGCGGCTGTTGCACCTCGTCGCCATAGCAACTCCGTGCATTGCAGCCGATGATGGAGGCCATTCGCCGCCACTTTCGCCCATGCTTTGCCCGCACGCCCACCAAGGCATGCGCAATTTCGTGCAGAATGGTGTCCCGCACTTCATATTCGGAATTCAATTCCGTCAGCCGAGCAGAAAGAGTGATGAGCCGCTTTCGCTCGTTGCAGGAGCCGAAACGCCGCACAGCCCGATCGAAGTCAAACTTCCACCGTGGAAGCAAGCTGTGTTGACGCATCAATTCGTGGGCCAGTTTTTCTGCGTCAGCAAGTTGCATGCGTGGCTTCCGTGCCGTACATAAACGTCAACAAGCTTATTTTAGTGGAGGCGGCGGGAATCGAACCCGCGTCCCGCGATATTTCAGTGACGGCTTCTACGTGCGTAGACGGATGATTTCCGCATTTCGCTCGGTCGTCCCCAACCGCCGGGGTTCTTTCCAAGCTAGCCCGGAACTGGTTTAGTCACAGGGATACCAGGCGGTGACCTGCGACGATTCGGAATTGGCAACCGACTTTTGGATCTCTCCGACGAAGACCCGCAGTCGGGGACGCCTATTTAATTAGGCGGCCAAAGCGAAGTTGCTATTGGCAACTAAATTATGGTCGGCTTTTTACGCGGCCTGCTGACCAACCGCGGCACGCCGCCGGCACGTCAATCTATCCGGTCGAACCCAGTTCGCCCCCAGATGTGTTTGAACGCCACACGGCAACACAATGCCCGGCATTTCAACCGCGCATTATCACAATTATAGGTTTGAGCAGGCGAGTGGGTGAAGGGGGTGGGAAATGGGGGTGAAGGGTGGAAAGAAGTCCCGTTGTTCGTGGTTTGTTGCTGTGGAGGAAGGTGGCGTGGGGCATGGGAGTGGATTGCTACATGCGCCGGATTATGCACTCCTATGCGGAATGGCGAGCGCGGCTGGTGATGGTGGGGCGGCTTGGCGAATGAGCAGCGCAAATAGCCACACGGCAAGTGCGAAATAGAGAATGTTGCGAATGCCGAGGATGATGCAGGGGAGCAATTGCAAATTGGTGGCGTCTTTCGGGCTGGGTGGGAGCAAGGCGATGAGTTCCGGGTGATTTGGATCAGCAGCATAATGGTACGGAAAAATCCAGGTGGTCAAAGCGACGATGGCCACCAGGCAGAGCGCGAGCGCCCAGGATGCGGCGCGGTGTTTGGGCATGACTTCGACCGCCAACAAGAGCGCCATGGGCATCGCCCAGACGAAATACTGCGGTGACAAGACCTTCGACAAAATGACGCAATCCACTAATGCTAAGCAGGCGGCACGGTAGCCGGATACACGGCTGCGCTCGGCAGGTTGAAAGAAAACCCACAGGCACAGGCCAAGCAGAAACGCGCCCAGCACAACGTTTGACAGCACGAGCATGAGCCCTGAAAAGCTGCCAGCTAAGTTGAAAGCGCCGTGCGTCATTTCGACAAACACATGGCCGCCCAGCAGCGAGGCGAGCATCATTAACGTGGAATAGAGCGATTCGATTTGGATACCGCGCTCGCTGTGATACTTGAGCAAATTGAAGACCCCGTTGCCCGAGATGGCAAATTGGATGAGAAACGGCAGGCCGGCGGTTGCAATCAGGGCGATCAAACCCAGTGGTAATCGTACCGATCGCCGGGGCGCACGCCAGTCGGCCAGAGCTACAAAGGGAACGCAGACGATGGGAATCAATTTGTAGCTGATGCCCAGGCCAAGCATGGCATAGGCGGCAGTTGACCAAGTGACGCTTTGCCGGCCTTCGTCGAGCGAACGCACCGTGCAATAGGCCCAGGCCATTAGCAGGAGCAGCAAACCCATGTCGAGCCGGTCATAAATTAAATTGCCCAACAGCGCGGTGACGACGGTATAAGTGAGCGCAGCCCAACCGACAAGCTCGGGCCGGCGGCGCCGCACGGTCAACATTAACAGCGCCAGCGAAGCAACATCGCAAAGAAACATCTGGCCGCGAAAGATGGGAACATATTCCTTGTGAACCGGCGCGATGTTTTCGGGCGTGGGCGGCTCCGGAATGTTTCCCGGCGCAAGTAGGCGCGGCAAGTAAATGGCCCACCAACCAAGCGGAGGATACTCGATTAGCATTTCGCTGTACGGGGCAATTTGGCCGTCGTATGCGCGCATGGAGTCGGCAAAATAGGTGTTCTCGGCGTCGGAATACCAGACATCCAGGGCGAAGAAAATGTAGCCACGGGTAAACAGGAACAGGGCCGCGGCGAGAAGGAGCCACGACGTTCGCCACGGCTGCGATGGCGACGCGCAATTGGATGTGGCTAAGGAGGCGGTCGCGGCGAGTGGCGAATTGCGTGGCATGGGTCGGCTTTTTACGCGGCCTGCTGACCAACCGCGGCACGCCGCCGGCACGTCAATCTATCCGGTCGAACCCAGTTCGCCCCCAGATGTGTTTGAACGCCACACGGCAACAC
>DASRSD010000111.1 GCA_035656635.1 Pirellulales bacterium | reverse complement strand
CGCCGCAGGCCGCGCATCGATTCGGGGCGGACCACTGTGCCGACCGAAGCTCAGCTCGGGCTCCATGGTTCTTTGCGCCGCACAGCCTGGCAGCGGCTGATGCAAACGGCGTGCAAGCCGCTCGGGAAAGTCAGTGCTCATAAAAAAATCGTCAAGGTTGCAGATCGAAGCGATACACCGCGTAAGATTTATTCTCATACAGCGGCTGCATGCCCAACCAAGGCAGGTCTGGAGCACGTTCCACCACGGCGTATTGGGCTCCGTATTTTTTGGCCAGTTCGTGCAGCGGCGCTTCGCCCATTTCTGCCACGCTCGTGCGCCAGCGATCCCCCGGCTCCTGGCTCTCCGTGGCGTACAAATCGTTGATGCGCTGCCACCACTGGACAATGCTGCGGGCATCTTGCGGCATGTCTTTCCACGTCACCACTTCACTCCGGCCCGTGTACCACTTGAACGTATTGGAATTTCGCGGCGTAATGAACACGGCATCGGGCGGCGTGTGTTCGTCGGCGGCAATCCAGCGACAAACATCGCGCCAATCATTGTAAACCATCACGCTGTCGGATCGGCTCGGCACGGGACTGGGCAACCAAGGCTGGTGCGAAACTTGCTTGAACAAATCGAAAGCCAATAGCACCAGTAGCCCCATGTACAACCAGCGAGCCGCCATTTTGCGCCCTCGCAGTTGCTCGCCGGCAAACTTAATCCCCACGAGCGTCACCCCCAGCGGCGTCAAAACATCGGACATGCGCGACCAATAAAATCGCAGTAAGCTGGCGGCAAAATGGGGGGCAAACGCCGCGGTCCAGCTCAACACAAAGCCGATCATTGCCAAGAAAATTCCTGCCGCCACGAAGCGGCGCAGGCGGCGTTCAGATTCTGCCGCCGGCGTTACGCGGCACAGCAGTGCAAATGCAATCCACAGCAGCACATGCCGCCCGGTGCGCACAGCGGAAAACGCCGCCGGATACAAATGATGCGGCAGCCGCTCAAACACCTGGATCGAATTCGCCTGCTGGATGGTTTGCCAATCTGCGCCTTGATTCAGGACAACGCAAAACCATAAGCCCGGAAGCGCCAGCAGAAAGCTCCCGATCAGGCCCGGCAGCATGCCCAGCAACGAAGGCCGCTCGCGCCCAGACAAAAGCCAAACCACTGCCACGCACACGCCTCCCCACCCGCCCACAATCGCATGCAAGGAAGTGGCCGCCCCCAACAGCAGCCACGCCAGGTTCCATCGCCCGCATACCAGTGCGTGCAAGGCCCACAACAATAGCGCCCAGGCAAATCCCTTTCCTTCCACGCCGCCAATCATCCATTCGCCGCCCGCATGAGCGTGTTCGATCAGCAGCGTAAACAGCTCGGCCGACAACACCGCCAGCCACGGCCGAGGCAGCAATTGGTGACTTAACCCGCGCCACGCAATGGCCAGCAACAGCCACGTGACGATGCGGCCAATCCAGGTCATGGCATCCAGCGAAAAACCCAGCGTGCTCAGCCAGCCAAAGGCCCAATAATACACCACGTGGGCGTCGCCGGAGTTGACGAAGAAATCGTGGGCGAAGGCATCGTGATTCCAAAAATGCACGGCCTTAATGACGTAATCGTTCTCGTTCACGTCAGGCACGGGCCAAGCGCCGTGCAAAAAAAAGACCACAAACACTAGTGCAATTTCCGCCAGTGCTTGCCACCCAGGCAAAGCGGAATGCAGCGGCGAGGTGTCGATTGCCGGGGTTGAATTTGCCATCGAAATCCGCCGCCTGATGTCCATCATGGTTGCCGTTGTCGCTGTTCCGCGCGACCGCCGGTTGGGGCCTTATGCTCCGCGCGACCACCGGTCGCGGCTTTATAACTTTCTGCCTTCTGCCTTTTCTTCCCCTCCCTTGCCAACGGCCGGCCCGAAATTCTATATTCGCAGTTTCCTTAATCCAGCGAAAGCGGAAACTCGGCCCATGTGTGGGGGGTAATCTTATCGTGGCTCAAGCTGCGCCCGGCCAAAAATTACGCGATGCCGTGGTCGATTCCACCATTCAAGTGCCCGGCGCCTTCAACGCGCTGGTGGGCCGGTTGGTCGAACAGGCCGGCTACGATGCCGTGTATCTCTCCGGCGCATCGCTGTCGGCGGGAACAATGGCTCTGCCTGATGTCGGATTGTTCACCCTCAGCGAACTGGTGACTAACGCCGCATATCTTACTCGCAGCGTGGAAATTCCTGTCATCGTCGATGCCGACACCGGCTTCGGCGAGGCGATGAACGTGGAGCGCACCGTCCACGAATTGGAAGCCGCCGGCGCCGCCGCCATTCAGTTGGAAGATCAGCGGCTGCCCAAGCGCTGCGGCCATTTGTCCGGAAAGGCGCTGGTGGAAACCGCTGAAATGTGCGCCAAGCTCCGAGCCGCCGTCGCCGCCCGGCGGGATGCCAGCTTGGTGATTATTGCCCGCACTGACGCCCGGGGCGTAAACTCGGTCGATGACGCCATTTCCCGCGCCAAAGCGTATTTGGATGCCGGCGCCGATTGGATTTTTCCCGAAGCGCTTCGCGGTCCGGAAGAGTTTGAACGCTTTGCCCGCGAAGTGGAAGCGCCGCTGCTGGCCAACATGACGGAGTTTGGGCAGAGTCCGCTGCTCACTCTCGACGAATTGACGGCTTTTGGTTACGCCGCGGTGTTGTATCCGGTCACCATGATGCGCGTGGCCATGCGCGCGGTGGAAGCAGCGCTCGCCGTGCTGGCCGATGAAGGTAGCCAGCAAAGCCTGCTCGATTTGATGCAAACGCGCCAAGAGCTGTACGATGTGTTAGGATATTCCGGCTACGAGGAGCGCGATAAAAAATATTTCGGCGGCAGCGAGTGAAGGGGAGGGTGAGGAAGTTAGGGATGAGGAGCTGAGTGGTCATTAGGTGGAGTGGTGAATCATCCTTTGTTCATTGGACATTGGTGCTTGGTCATTTAGATTTTGTCATTCATTCGAGCATTTGCATTTCGTCATTCTTATAATCATTCGCTATGACCGAATCGCTTTATCGTCCGGGTTTGGAAGGCATTATCGCCGGGGAAACGGCCGTCAGCACCATTGCCGGCGGGTTGCTATATCGCGGTTATGCCGTGGAGGATCTGGCCGGGCACGCATCGTTTGAGGAAGTGGCCTATCTCATTTTGTATGGCGAATTGCCCAAGGCCGATCAATTGGCGGCCTTCAACGAGCGTTTGCGGCACAGCGCCCCGGCCCCATTGGCTGTGATTGATATTTTGCGTCGCATTCCGCCACAGGCCGGCATGATGGATGTCATGCGCACCGGCGCCAGCCTGTTGGCCCATTGGGATCCGGACGCAAAAAACAACGACCACGATGCCAACCTCCGCAAAGCGGAGCGGCTGCTCGCGCAATTGCCGGTGGTTTTGGCCGCTCGGCATCGCTTACTGCAGGGCAAAGAGCCTGTCGGGCCCGATCGCCGCTATTCGCTCGCGGAAAATTTCTTGCGCATGCTCAGGCGGCGCGATCCCAGCCCGGCGGCGGTTCGGGCCTTGGAAGTTTCGCTCATTTTATACGCCGAGCACGAATTTAACGCTTCAACCTTCACCAGCCGCGTGGTGGCTTCCACCCTTTCCGATTTGCATTCAGCCGTCACCGCCGCCATCGGCGCACTTAAAGGGCCCTTGCACGGCGGGGCCAACGAGCGCGTGATTGAAGTGCTGGACCAGGTCGGCTCGGCCGACAAAGCCGAAGCCTGGATTCGCGAAGCACTGGCCCGCAAGGTTCGCATCATGGGCTTTGGCCATCGGGTGTACAAAGATGGCGATCCGCGGGCGAAGTTTCTCAAGCCCCTGTGTGGCCAACTGGCGAAAGAAACCGGCCATACCGACATGGAAGCCATGGCCGACACCATTGAGCGAATTGTCGGCGAGGAAAAAAAGCTGCCGCCGAATCTCGATTGGCCCAGTGCCCGGCTGTATCATTATCTCGATTTGCCCGTCGAGCTGTACACGCCGCTGTTTGTCGTGAGCCGTGTGGTCGGTTGGAGCGCACACATCATCGAACAGCTCGATAATAACCGCCTGATCCGCCCGCTGGCCAACTACACCGGTGCCTCACGCCGCTCCTGGGCGCCGATCAAACAACGGTAACACGCCGAATTGCTCTGCGTGCTGGAAACTCATGTCGGAAGAAATCAAGAACCCAGACGAGTTTTTAGAGCACGAATCGCAGCTGGCGCGAGAATCTCTGCGCCGCTTGAAGGGGGAAATGCTCGATTCGTTGAAGCGCACCGCCGATGCCCCCGCTTGGACGCGCCGTTATCCGTGGCCATCGCTGGGAACCGCCGCCGTGGTCGGATTGGGAACTGGCTGGGCCCTGGGCCGAACGCTGTGGCGTAAAAAATCGAATGTGCCGCCGGACGATTTTGACGAGGCTGCCATGCCGACGGCTTCCGATCAGGCCGCTGCCTACAATGAGGAAAAGCCTTCGGCCGCCAGCCGCTTAATGGGCGGATTGGGGACGCTGACCGGCGCACTGGCTTCCGCAGCAGTCACGGCCGCCGCCGAAGCAATTAAAGATATGGTTACCGACAGCGTGCAGAGCGCTTTACATCCCGAGCCGGCTCCGGATGCTTCGACGGGCGATGACACGGCCCCGCCGGACCAAACTATGCATTCCGAATCCTGACTTGCGAAAATTCAAGGAACCGCATCTATGCCAGCGACTGAATTTTCTGATGCTCTGCCGCTGCGCCATGCGCTGGCCACGCTGGCATATCGTGCGGCCAAAACTCTGCGCGATGCACCCCCTGGTTTTGCGAATTTTCGTGCGGGCCCAACCACCCGCACGGCAGTTCAAATTCTGGCGCACATGGGCGATCTGTTAGATTGGGCATTGAGCGCCGTGAATGGGAAGACCCACTGGCAGCAATCGCAGCCCAAAGGTTGGGATGAAGAAGTTGCGCGTTTCTTTGCAGCCCTGCAAGCTTTGGACGATCGTTTGGCCCAGGGCTCACTCGCTTGTTCGCCGCAAAAGATTTTTCAGGGTCCCATTGCCGGTGCCCTAACGCACGTGGGGCAATTGGCTACGCTGCGCCGCTTAGCGGGCTCGGGAATTCGCGGCGAGAATTATTTTGTGGCCGAAATCTCGGCCGGGCGAGTGGGAATCGATCAGCCAGCGCCGATTCGCGAATTCGATTAAAAATGAATGGGGTGGCCGGGGTCGAGGCCGCCGAGCCCCCGGAATCCAAGCCGCTGGGGGCTCACTTCGTTCGACCCCAGCCACCCCGCCGCTGCTGCTTTAGGCCAGCCAGCAGTTACGTTTGCCGCGTTAAGGCGGTCGTCATCCAGCGACCAAAGCCTTTCGCTCGCGCTTCGGCCAACACGCGTCCGCCCACGGCTACATCTTCCACGGCCAGCCCTACCGATTTGAATAGCGTGACGCTTTGCCGATTGTTGCGTCCCACCGCCCGGCCCGCAACCACTTCGGCCAAATCGACCGCGCGGGACCAATCGAAGGCCCCCTTTTCCAGTGCCGCTTGAAAATCTCCCGCTTCGTGTCGGCACGCTTCCACGCTGTCGCACACAATGTTATCGGCCCGGCAGATGGTGTGGGCGTCGACTTCCGCCTTGCGCAGCCAGTTGGAGCCGACCGCACATACCAAAGCGCCTTCCTTCAAGTCGTTCCCATCGAACACGGGAACAACGCTGTTGGTGGCGGTAACAACAATCGGCAAATCTTGCACGGCCTCCTGCGGGCGGTCGACGGGCGAAACCGTGATGCCAACTTGCTCCGCCATCTCTGTGGCAAACCGCTGGCGATGTTCTTCGTTGCGGCTGTAGACGAAGCAGCGCTTGATGGACCGGGCAATGCACACCGCTTCCAACTGTGTGCGGGCCTGCTTGCCCGTGCCGAACAGGCCCAGTTCCGTCGCTTCCATGTCGGCCATCCATTCGACGGCCACCGCGGTGGCAGCGGCGGTGCGCATTTGGCCGAGTCGATCGGCCTCGATCAGCGCTTCCAGCTCCCCGGTTTCGGCATCGCAGAGGCCAACCAGAAACTGCGCGCCGGATTTCGTGGTGGTGTAAACTTTCCAGCCGACCAGGCCCAAGTATTCGGCCGCGGCGCACATCGAATGCAGCACAACACCCGGCGCTTTGGCCCGCACTCGAGGCACATTATTTGCTTTGCCTTCGCCCCATTGGCGGAACATTTCTTCCACCACTTCGATGGCCGTGCGCATATCGAGCAATTGGGCGACGTCTTCTTCGGCAAGATAAAGAATCGACATGGCGGCACTCGAGTTCGGGTTTACTTCCCCAGGCCCGCAATGCGTTCAAAGCTGTTTTTCAGCGCCGGATACAAGCTTTGATATAGCGGAAACGCCTTGTCATAATACGCCGCGGTGGCGCGGTTGGTAGCGGTACGTTTGACCACGCGGATCGTGGCCTCGCAAGCTTCCACCACGTTTTTGAACGCCCCGGCTCCTACAGCCGCCAGCAGGGCCACGCCATATGCGGCCCCTTCCTCTGCGTTGATGGTGCAAACTTCCTGGTCAAATACGTCGGCCTGCATTTGCCGCCAAAACGGGCTGCGCGAGCCGCCGCCGGAAGCCCGAATTTGATTTACCGGCACGCCCAGCTCACGAATAATCGCCAAACAATCACGCAGCGAATAGGTGACGCCTTCCATTACTGCTCGAAGCATGTGCCGCCGGCCATGCGAAAGCGTGAGGCCCACAAAGCATCCCCGGGCGTTGGAATCGGCATGCGGTGTGCGTTCGCCGGAAAGGTACGGCAAGAAAAATAACCCTTCGCTGCCGGCGGACACTTGGGCGGCTTCTTCCGTTAGGATTTCGTAAGGATCAACCTTGCGCTTTTTCGCCAGCGCCATTTCTGTTTCGCACAATTTGTTGCGGAACCACTGCAAGCTGCCGCCGGCCGAAAGCGTGACGCCCATCAGGTGCCACTTCCCGTGCACCGCATGGCAGAACGTGTGCAGCCGACCCAGCGGATCGACCTGCACTTCGTCGCTGTGGACAAACATGACGCCGCTGGTGCCGATGGAAGTCGATAACACGCCGCGGCTGACAATGCCATTGCCCACGGCACCGGCCGCACAATCGCCGGCCCCTCCGACCACCACGCAATCGGTCGACAAGCCCAACTCCGCCGCCACGCTCTTAGTTAATTTGCCGGTAACCTGTTCTGATTCGTAACACTTGGCCAGCAGATCGATGTCCAAATCCAATTTCGCCAACAGCGGCTTGGACCAGGCACGCTTGGCCACATCCAGCAGCAGCATGCCGCTGGCATCGCTGACTTCCGTGGCAAACTCGCTTGTTAAGCGGCGGCGAATTTCATCCTTCGGCAGCAGCACTTTCGCCGTGCGGTCAAAATTCTTGGGCTCATGATTCCGCAGCCACAAAATTTTTGGCGCGGTAAAGCCGGTGAGGGCCGGATTGGCTACCATTTTAATGAGATTTTTTCGCCCGCCGGCCCGCCGTTCAATTTCCACACACTCGGCGCCGGTGCGCTGGTCGTTCCACAAAATGGCGCGGCGGATCACACGGCTTTGCTTGTCGAGAAACACGGAACCATGCATCTGGCCGGAGAGGCCAATCGCTTTGACATCGGCCGGTTTGAGCTTCGCCTTTTTCACCACCGCCCGCACCGTGCTGACCGTGGCTTTCCACCAATCGTCCGGGTCTTGCTCGCTCCATAGCGGCTTCGGGCTGTACAACGGATAACCTGTGGTGGCGTCGGCCAGAATTTTTCCACGCTCGCTGACGGCGATGGTTTTGGTGCCAGACGTGCCGATATCGATGCCCAGAAAAACGCTCATGGTGTTTTGCACTCGTAGTGGTGGCGACAGAGGGCGAGCCGGATTGTAACGTTTGCCCACGACCACTGGCAAGCAATGGGCGAGGTACGGTTGAAGTGGACGATTGACCGACGTTTGGCCGAGAAATTACGATGCAGGGAATTGCATTGCACGGAATTGAATTGCTTGATGAGAAATCGCTTGAACATTCTGCACGAAAAATTCGCTGCCGCACTCGGCAATACGACGGGTGCCGTGCTGCTGTGCTTGGCCGGTGTTTTGATTGCCGTTGGCGGTTGCAGCAAGAACGGTGAGCAGCCGGCGGCGGAAAATTCGGCCGGGCCTGCGGCATCCACGCACGCCGCCATAGCGAATGTGCGAATTACCGTGATCGACGATCCGGAATTGGCCCAAGCCATCGATCGGCTCCGCGGCGAGTGGAAAGCGCAAACCGGTTCGGAATTGCAGATCGAGCAAATGTCGGCCGCCAACGTGAATTCAGCGGAAAAGCTCGACGCCGATTCGGTACTCTATCCCCCCGCGCTATTGGGCACACTGGCCGAGCGGCGATTGATCCGCCCGCTGAACAAAGACTGGCTGAAAGAGGATCCGCTGGAAATTGCCGATCTGCTGCTGCTGCTCGATTCGCCGGAACTCACCTGGGACGGCCAGCCATATGCTGTACCGTTGGGCTCGCCGGTGCTGGTCCTGATGTATCGGCCCGATTTATTCGAGCAGCTCGGTAAGCAACCGCCGCGCACCTGGGAAGAATACCAAACACTGGCCGATTTCTTTAATAACCCCAAACAACTGCGTGCGCAACAGAAACAAACCGGCACGCGTGCAGACAGCCATCGAATTGATGATCCGTGGTCGGGTGCCGTGGAACCGCTGGCGCCAGGCTGGGCCGCGCGAACATTGTTGGCTCGCGCGGCAGCTTACGCCAGGCATCGCGATTATTTTTCGGTGCTGTTCGATCGCGAAACGATGGAGCCGCTCATCGGCGGTCCGCCGTTCGTTCGGGCGCTCACCGAACTGGTCGCCGCCGCGAAAATGGAACCCAAGGAAGCCGCCTCATTCACTCCCGCCGAGGCTGCCCGTTGGCTTCTTTCCGGTCACGCGGCCATGGCCATCGGTTGGCCCGCCGCATTAGTACAGATGTCACGCAATACAGTTGTCTCAGCATTTGCGCCACTACCAGGTTCCACGGCAGCCTACAATCCACGTCAAGCAGAATGGGAACCGCGCCGTAATGACGAGAGTGTCAACATTCCGCTGGTGGGCGTTGGCGGACACGTCGGTTCAGTCGTGAAGGGCACAAATTCTGCAGAAACCGCTTTTCACCTGCTGACTTGGCTGTCGAGCAATCGTTGGAGCAGCGAACTGCTTCCCACCAATCCGGCCGCAACTTTGTTTCGGCAATCGCAAGCGAACGATTCGTCCACTTGGTTTGGTCATATGATCTCGGCTGAGGCGGCCAAGCAATATAGCCAAGTGTTGGCCACGGCCCTGCATCAGCCCGAAGCCGTGCAAATGTTGCGCATTCCCGGCGAAGCGGAATACATGGCCGCACTGGACGATGCCGTTCGCGCGGCCATCAGCGGGAAAAAATCGCCGCAGCAAGCCCTGAATGAGGCTGCCGAGCAATGGAAAAAAATTACGGCCCAGTACGGTGTCAATAAGCAGCGCGAAGCCTATCGTCGCAGTCTGAAGGCCGCACCATAAAGACGCGACCGTTCATCGTGCCTGAAACATAAACTCATAAGCTGCCATTCATGACCGACGAACTGACCACAACTACCCAGCCGCCGCCAAACATTGTGCGGTTAGCGTTGCTGTTCGAGGGGGGGCTGGCCGTGCTGGCCTGTGCGGCAGGCTGCTTCCTGGTTACGCCGCCGTGGCAGCGCGTGCTGTGGCGACCAACCGATGCGGCTTACGGCCTGGCCGCCACGCTGCCGCTGGTCGTGGGCTTGTTCTTCATGCGGCGCGTCCGCAGCGGATCGCTGGGGAAGCTTAACACGGTGGTCGACGACATCCTGGTGCCACTGTTTGCCAATTGCAGCATATGGCAATTGGGTTTCATTTCGCTGGTGGCAGGCGTGGGAGAAGAACTGTTTTTTCGCGGCGTGTTGCAGCCGCTGCTGGTGACTTGGTGGGGAGCGATCGCCGGAATATGCGTGGTTAGCGTGGTGTTTGGCCTGCTGCACGCATTAACGATCGCGTATGCTGTGCTGGCCACGCTGGTGGGAGCATATTTGGGCTGGCTGGCACTGGCCACCGGCAATTTGTTGGTGCCGATCATCACCCACGCGCTGTATGATTTTGTGGCGCTCATCTATTTGGTTCGCACCAGTTTTGCTCCCAGCACGGATTTGCCGATGAACCTTTCCCAGCGATAATCCATCGTGGTTGCTTGTGCCTTGGCGTTCGTCGGTGGTGGGTTTTCTGCATTCGTCGATCACGTCGATTTTTCAATTTGGGGAACGTTATGCCCAGCGGTGCTTTTCACGGTCCTTTGGAGCGCGCCGGCGAATGCTGTTGGCGCATTCCGAAAACTTACAAGCCCGGCATGCGCGTCGATGGCTTAATTTATGCCGACGACGTGCTCATCGAGCAAATTCGCGCAGACCAGGCCTGCGAGCAAGTGGCCAACGTCGCCATGCTGCCCGGCATTCAACTGGCCAGCCTGGCCATGCCCGATATTCACTGGGGCTACGGCTTTTGCATTGGCGGCGTGTGTGCCACCGATCCGGAGCAAGGGGGCGTTATTTCGCCTGGCGGCGTGGGGTACGATATCAACTGCGGCGTGCGCATGGTCAGTACCAATTTGCAACTGCCCGAAGTGCAGCCACATTTGGAAACGCTGGTGGGCGAGCTGTTTGAAAACATTCCCACCGGCGTCGGCCGCGGCGGAAAATATAAATTCAGCCGCACCGAGCTGCGCCATCTCATGGCCACAGGCCCGGCCGGCTTAATCCCGCGTAATCTCGCCGTCGAGCGAGATATTGATTACACCGAAGCGCACGGCTGCCTTGATGGCGCCGAGCCCAGCGCGGTTTCCGATCGCGCGCTGGATCGCGGGGCAGATCAATGCGGCACGCTCGGCAGCGGCAACCATTTTTTGGAAGTGCAAGTGGTCGATCAAGTGTTCGACGAAGCCGCCGCCACGGCCATGAACATCACAGCCGGTTCTATTTGCGTGATGATTCATTCCGGCTCCCGCGGCCTGGGATACCAAGTTTGCGACGATGCTTTGAAAGATCTCCGCGGCGCGCCGCAAAAATTCGGCATCGAATTGCCCGATCGCCAATTGGTTTGCGCCCCGGTTCACAGTGCCGAGGGAAAAAAATATCTGGGCGCCATGCGGGCGGCGGCGAATTTCGCCTGGTGCAATCGCCAACTGCTAATGTGGCAAGCCCGCGAGGTGTTTGCCCGTGTCTTCGGCCGTTCCTGGGAGAACCTGGGCATGGATTTGGTGTACGACGTGGCCCACAACATCGCCAAGCTGGAGCAGCACGAAATCGAAGGCATCCGCAAGCCGGTGTGGGTGCATCGCAAAGGAGCCACGCGGGCTTTCCCGCCCGGCCATCCGGAAATTCCCGAGGCGTATCAAAGCGTGGGGCAGCCGGTGCTCATTCCCGGCGACATGGGCCGCGCCAGTTGGATTTTGGCCGGCCAAGCGGGGAGCATGCAGCAAACCTTCGGCACGGCCTGTCACGGGGCTGGCCGCATGCTCAGCCGCACCGCCGCGGTGAAAGCCGCCCAAGGCCGGCGCATCGATCACGAGCTCCGCAGCCGCGGCGTATTTGCCCGGGCCCGCAGTTGGAAAGGCCTGGCCGAAGAGCAGCCCGATGCCTACAAAAATGTCGATTTAGTGGTCGACGTCGTCCACCGCGCCGGCCTGGCAAAAAAAGTGGCGCGCATGCGACCGGTGGGAGTGATTAAGGGGTAACTTCTCGATCTGTGGCGAACGCCAAGCAGGCGCGAATATCATCCGCAGTAAGTTCCGGAAAATCTGCAAGAATTTGATCCTGCGTCATGCCGCCGGCCAAATAATCCAGCACATCAGATACGGCAATTCACATCCCACGGATGCACGGTTTGCCGCCGCGTTTGCCCGGCTCGATGGTGATGATTTGCTGATAATTCATATCTTTACCATACGCTGCTGAAAATGCAGGGGCAATCGCAGATAATGATTGCTGGTCGACGTGGTCTACTATCCATACACAGGCGCTCTCAATTCTTCGCCAATGCCACGTTTGGTTCAACTCAACACGGTGCCGTCAGGAGCTAAAGTAGCATTTGCTCCACTCACTGAGGACGGGAACCCAATTGCCAACCGCTTGGTGGTGTCTGGAAATAGTCCGGTAAAAATAAAATTGCTGCCAGGGGATTACTGGGTAGAGGCACTATTGCCCGATGGGCGCTTTCATGAAGTACGTCGCCGAGTGCCAACGCCAGATGAAATCATTGGAAGCACGACGAGACATTTGTTTTGGAAGTTAAGCAATGGTACTGTCTTGTTGCCAGACATCCAGATTCCCTCAAAAGAAGTCAATCAGCAGATGGTTTTGGTGACCGATACAGATGATTCTAAAGGAACGCAGGTTAGCAAATCCGACAATGATGAGGCTTTGAAACCGTTCTACGTTGATACGCAGGAAATCACTGCCGAGGAATACTTGAAGGTCAAGCACGATTTAATTCTCGATCTAAAGAATATACACCTGCAAAATGAACAGCCAATTCCGCTGAAATACGATGATGCTGTTGAATATGCAGAAGCAGCAGGAAAACGGTTGCCTACTGTGAAGGAATGGCAGCTCGCCCAATTGAAGTTAGCGCCGAGGACGCTTAACAGTCTTGCTAAATGGACATCAACCTCAGTTTCATCTCCTTCGAATGTAAGCTCTCAAACTGGTCAAATCGCATGCGGCGGTACAGAAAGATTGGTCCGCAATTTAGCCAATCTTACGGCTTCCGATTATGCACCGAATGCTTGGATCGCATTGAGACCGAATCAATTTTATTCAAGTGTCGGCATTCGATGCGTGCAATAGTACCGTCGAAGACTTCGCATCCACTAGTATCGGGGCAGTCGCATGGGTCTGGGTATGATGACCATAATTGAAAAATTGCGTCGGGAGTGTCATTGCAACTGTTCGGATATCAATTCTGTTTCTACTCGTCTCAAAAGTGACCTGAGTCAAAGTGTTCATTTGGTAGACTGCGGTCCAATGGCATGCTGCTCAAACGCAGGGAATTCCCAAACTGTGCCAGATTTTCTTGCGCCACCATGTATGAAGCCGTACGTGCCGCCGGGGGAGTAGACAAGGGTATGTCGAGAATTACCGAGCTTGTTGCCCGTCCAAATATTATTCACGTCAAGATTGGAGAAGACCGGGAAGTTCAGAGCCTGGGCGAAGAAAGAATAAAAATCCCAGTTTGCCATGCCGGCAATAATATCGTATGTTTTTGGTATGACAAAAGAAAAGCGAAAACGTGGCAGACCGTCCAAACCAGCCGGGGAGAAGCGAGGCGAGCGAATTATCTTCCGCATTAGCAAAGAGGAAAGCGAAGTCTTTGCCAATGCCGCCGCTGCCAACAATCAGATGTCTCTCTCAGAATGGTTGCGTCAAGCGGCGTGGCTGGTGGTAAATAAACACGATGGGAACGTGCTTTCTTGATTTTGGGCGCTGAAAGCATAAATCTTTTGCACCGCTAAATCTTCTCTAAGTCAAGAAGACGATTGAGCTTCTGAGAAACGCCTTGTTTTCTCGGATTTTACCAAGCAAACCATTGCTTTCCCAAATTATCATACACTACTATATGTATGATATTTGTCAAACATCAAATATACACCAGGGGAACCTGCGATGCCTTGGCCACCACGCCCCGTCCGTCAGTTCGTCGAGATTATTGCTCCCCACAAATTTCATCACAAGGATTATCACCATGATTAGCCAACACGAGGCATCGCGCAGCACCATCATGCCGCCACTGGTTCAGGCATGGGCATGAAAAATGCCGCCCGCAAGGAATCGCGATAACCATTGGCGGCCTGCAGCGTGAACCGCTCCAATCCGTCACGCAGCCGAGGCAACGGGAAATTCAAAGTCCACTGCAAGTGGCGGCTGTCGAGCGAAGTTTCTGATCCGTTTTCTTTGTTGAAGCCAGATTGCCAGGGCGTGCCGGTCAGCCACATGCCGCTGACTGTGGCCAGTTCGGTGGCAAACTGCCACTGGCTGGTTCGCTCGGCGCCGGCGGCGTGAAACATGCCGCTCAGGCCGCGCTGCAGTGCCGTCCACAACAGTTCGGCGAAATCGCTGGCCAAAATTGGCGTGGCATAGTGCCTGCCAGAAACTTGGGGAGCGCAAATTGTGGCCTGGCCGCCTACGGTCGACGCCAACGTGCCGTCCTCCAACGTCAACCATAACTGTTCCGCATAACTTTCCCCCATGGCGCTCCAGCCGAATAAATGCGTCCGCAGCACTAAGGCAGCAGACCGATCTAATTGCCGCTCTAACTTCCACGCCATGATAGCGGGTCGGTTGTCCATCGTTTCGCCCAGGATGGCCGAAACAGGCATTTTTTCGCAGCAGAATATTTGCGGTCCTGTGCAAATTGCATCGGTCGAAACCAAGACGAACTTTGCACCGCACTGCCCGGCAGCTTGCCAAGCGGCGGCCACTTCGCTTGTGATCTGCGCTTCATCGAAAGCGGAAGCGTGGGTTTGTTCCGCGGCCAGGCTGCGCGGCAAGTCCCAATTGGAAACGGAGGCCGGCCCGCAATAAACAACCCAGCGCGGCTGTTCGACTGCAATCGCCCGGACGGCACGATCCGCATCAGTCCGTCCGCCCCATGCAAAGCCGTCAGGGGTTAAGGTGCGGCAATTTTCCACCGCAAAGCCTCGTTGCCGGCTCAGCCCGACAACTTCGCACCGCTTGGCCAGTGTGAGTGCCAAATTGCTTCCCGCCAGCGTCTCCAGGCCTACAATCAGCAGCTTATCGGTTTCCATATTCGGCCTCCTTGCCGGCGATGGGCTGTTGCAAATCTTTCCAACCTCGCACGAACGTGCGGAAAATGAGGGGCGGATTCTATCGGACCGCCCGCTGCGCTCCAATGCGACTTCCCAGGCCATGCTAGCTTGTGATTTTGCCGGTCGTGGGGAATTTTCAATCAATTTCAGATTCGCCCGAATGGCACAGTCGGGCTATGTAACAATGTTTCCACGATTCGACTTGCCTTGACGTTTTTCGGCAAACTTGCCAAACTCCGAGGGTTGTTTCTCTTTTCGGTTAGGTCGATTGGACAGGCGGCACAAGTCGATCTCTCGACTGCTGCCACGGAGCTTTTCTAAGGATGGTTAAAACACTCGGGGTTGTGGAAGTACGACCCAATGCAGATTTGCCGCGATTGATGGCCTGCCGCCGCCTCGGTGGAAAATCGCTGTTGGAATGGACTGTTCGCCGGATGACCGAATGCCTGCGGTTAGATCGCGTGTTGGTGTTGTGCCCGCGCATTCCGCAAACGCGGGAACTCATGGATTTAGTTCCGCGCGATGTGCCGCTGGCGGTGAGCGATCGGCCCGATGCGCTGGCCCGCTTGGTCGATATGCTGGAGAAACACCCGGCGGAGTCGGTCGTGGTGGTAGCGGCGGAACATCCATTTGTTGACCCGGAGTTGATCGATCGGCTCATTATTACGGCCGACCATTATCCCGAATCGGACTACATCAGCTTTTGTTCCCGCACTGGGCTGCCGACCGTGCTTTCGCCTTTGGGCCTGATGGCGAGTGGATGCGGGCCGGCTCACTGCGGCAGGCCCATGCGGAAGCCCGAGATTTGCCCGATCGAGCGCGCGTGGCCGGCTATTTGGTTGCGCGGCCGGAGCGCTTTCAGTTGCGATTAATTCCGGCGCCTCAGGGGTTGGATCGCGATGACGTGCGGCTGACCATTGGCAGTGAGGAAGATTGGGAGCACGCGCAAGCCATTTTCGAAGCGCTGGGTCCGGAGCAGCTCGATTATCAGCGCATTGCCGGCCTGCTGGATCATCAGCCGGCGCTCCGGCAGCGCATGGCGGCACTGAACCGCACGGTGGGCGCTGCTTAATGTTTTGCAAACCGCCGGACGGCCACGCCGCCCGGTCCGGATGCTGTGAGCATCCGGCTATTGTTATATCCACTCGTCTAATGTGCTAGCGGCCGCGCCGGCCGGGCCGCTACAAGCGACAAAATCGCTAATCTTTGTCAAGGCACGCGGCCGATGATGCTCTAGCGCGGATTGTCTTTTTCCGCGCGCCGTTCCGTTCTCGTCTTATACCGCGATTCAGCAACTCCCTATCGGGGTTCCACAACTCCCTACGGAGTTCCAGGGCGAAGGACAATTGCCAAGGAAGGTTACCATGCGTCGCTTGCTAGCATTGTCGGCGGTTGTTTTAGGCGCCAGTGTCGGTTGCCACATGTGTGCGAGCCCCTACGACTATTGCGGCCCGGTAGTGGAATCCGGCTGTGTCGACGGCGGCGGCGGCAGTGGTTGCGGTTGTGCCAGCGGCGAGGAGGGCACGGAGCCGATGAATGAAGGCCCCATGAACGGTGTCCCCATGAATGCAGCTCCGATGAACGGCACTCCAATGAACGGCGCACCGATGAATGGCGCCCCTATGAATGGCGCCCCTATGAATGGCGCCCCTATGAACGGCGCTCCCATGAACGGCGCTCCCATGAACGGCCAATACTACGACAACTCGCCCGGAATGAACAATCCGGGCATGCCCAGCGCTCCGCAAAACAGACCGACGCCGGCGCCGGGCCCGGGCGCCTATAATTCGGGCGGCTATAATCCGTCCGCCTGGCGGCAATCGAACGCTCAAATGTCGTACCGCTAATTGTCGGTGCGTAAGGCGCCTGTTGCCGGATTGATTTTCGTCTGCAAAAAATCCGCGCGGCGCCTACTGCATTTTCCAGCCATCGGCCAAGGTGGCGGCGCGCTGGATCACGAGAATGCCGTCGACAACCATGCATTCGTCGTTCTCGGGGCTCGATTCCAAATTGCGATCGTTCGCAATTCGCACGCCCCGGCCAATGCGGCAGTTTTTATCGACAATGGCGCGGTGAATGACGGCGCCATCGCCAATTCCCAGCGGCACCTCGGCGACGCCGTTGGCGGGCACGCTTTCCGGCTCTCCCTCGTAATAATCGTAGCCCAAGAGCACGCTGTCCCGAATTTGCACGTCGCGCCCGATTTTGGTGCGCAGCCCAACGACGCTGTTTTCGATGACCGCGCCGGGTTCAATCACGCAGCCATCGGCAATCAAGCTATTTTTCAGATTGGCGCCGTGGAATTGCGAGGGCGGCAAAAACCGCGGACGCGAATAAATAGGCGCCGTGACCGAGGCCATCGCAAACGGCGGATGGGGTTGAGCCAAATCCAAGTTGCATTGGTAAAACGATTTGATTGTGCCAATATCTTCCCAGTAACCGTCGAACAGGTGGATGAATACTTTTCGCGTGCGCATGGAAGCGGGAAACACTTCTTTGCCGAAATCGTGATAATCGGTTTTGGTGAGCACATCCATGAGCGTGTTGCGGTTGAACAAATAAATGCCCATGCTGGCCAGCAAATCCCGACCCCGGCTGGGCACGCCCCGGGCGTCGATCCAGGCCGAATCGGTGCGCACCATGTCGGCCTCTTCGCGCGTTTTCGGCTTCTCCAAAAAGCCCGAGACCCGCCCCGTATCGTCGGCCCGCAAAATTCCAAACGCATGTGCGGCTTCGCGGGTAACAGGCATGGTGGCGATGGTGACATCGGCCCCGGCCTTTTGATGCGTGACCAACATTTCGGCGTAATTCATGCGGTAGAGCTGGTCGCCCGATAAAATCAGCACGTAGTCGGCCTTCGATTCGTCGATGGAGCGGATATTTTGGCGGACGGCGTCGGCAGTGCCCTGGTACCAATTGGAGCTTTCGTTGGTTTGCTGGGCGGCCAGAATTTCCACAAACCCTCCGCTGAAGCTGTCGAACACGTAAGTGCGCCGGATATGCCGGTGCAGGCTGACGGAGTTGAACTGCGTGAGCACGTACATCCGGTTCAGGCCGCTGTTAATGCAATTGGAAAGCGGGATGTCGATCAGACGATATTTTCCCGCCAGCGGAACCGCCGGCTTGGAGCGATACTTGGTCAGCGGATACAACCGCGTGCCACGGCCACCGCCGAGAACAAGAGCAAGAACGTTTTGCATGGCTGGAACTGGTTGGGCAGAAGCTGCGTGTGGAGTGGCGGCCATTGCTTCCGTGAACGGCCGAACCGTTATGTTCGCAAACTTCCGGCGCGGTTTCCAGACCTTACTTCACCACAAAATTCACCAACCGGCCGGGAACGGCCACGACCTTGACGATGGTTTTGCCCGCCAGCAGCTCGGCAATTTTGGGGTCAGCCTTGGCGGCGGCTTCCAGTGCCTTAGGGTCGGTTGCCGCCGCGCCGGCGGCCATTGTGATTTTGCCTCGCAGCTTGCCGTTGATCTGGACGGGAACTTCCACCGTCTCTTCTTGCAGCCAGTGAGGATCGACTTGCGGCCAAGGCTCATAAGCCAGGGTCTTGTCGTGGCCCAGGACTTGCCACAATTCCTCGGCAATGTGCGGAGCAAACGGGGACAGCAGCAGCACGAATTTTTCCATCGCCTCCCACGGCCGCACGGTTTCCTTAGTGAAAAAATTGGTGAATTCCATCATCCGGGCAATGGCGGTGTTGAAATCGAGATGATCAAGGTCCTTGGTGACCGCGGCGATGGTTTTGTGCAGTGTGCGGTTTTGCTCGTCGGTAGGCGCCACTTTTTGCAGGGCCGAATTGAGCTGCATTTGCTCAGCCTGATCGGCCACGATCATCCGCCACGCCCGCCCCAGAAAACCGAACACCCCATTCACGCCCGCCATGCTCCACGGCTTGGTGGCTTCCAGCGGCCCCATGAACATTTCGTACAGACGGAGCGAATCGGCCCCGTACTCTTCCACGACCGTGTCGGGGTTGACCACGTTGCCACGGCTTTTGGACATTTTCTCCCCGTTGGAACCCAAAATCATTCCTTGGTTCACGAGCTTCATGAACGGTTCCGGCATGCTGACGTAACCGCGATCGAACAGCACCTTGTGCCAGAAGCGCGAATAGAGCAAATGCAGCACGGCGTGTTCGGCGCCGCCGATGTACAAATCGACCGGCATCCACGCTTTTTCCACGGCCGGGTCGATCAGCGCTTTCTCGTTTTTGTTATCGAGAAAGCGGAGATAGTACCAACAGGAGCCGGCCCATTGCGGCATGGTGTTGGTTTCGCGCTTGTATTTTTTGCCGTCGATCACGGGATACAGCCACTCGGCGGGCGCTTTTTCCAGCAGCGGCTCGGGACGGCCGATGGGTTTGAAATCCGCCAATTCCGGCAGATTGACCGGCAGTTGATCGGGCGGCACGCTGCGCAGCAGCCCTGTCGGTTTTACGGAAGCGTCGAGTTCGTGCAAAATGGGAAAGGGCTCGCCCCAGAACCGCTGACGGCTAAACAGCCAATCGCGCAGTTTGTAATTGACGGCGCCCAGTCCCAGGCCTTGCTCCGCTAAATCGGCGATAATCCGCAGCTTGAATTCCGGCGTGGACAGGTAATTGTATGTGCCGGAGTTGATCGCTTCGCCATCGCCGACGAAAGCTGCTTTCATGTCGCTGCCATCATTCCCCATTCCCCATTCCCCACTCCCCATTTGCCCTGTCGGTTTCACGACCGGCACAATCGGTAGGCGGTACGCTTTGGCGAATTCAAAATCGCGCTCATCGTGGGCGGGCACGGCCATGATCGCGCCGGTGCCATAACTGATCAGCACGTAATCGGCCACCCAAATCGGCACGGGCTGGCCATTCACGGGGTTGATGGCGTAGCTACCGGTGAACACGCCCGTTTTTTCTTTAGCGAGTTCCGTGCGATCTAAATCGCTCTTTCGCGCCGCCGCTTCGCAGTATTTTCGAACGGCATCAGCCTGCTGCGGCGTAGCCAACCGGCTGACAAACGGGTGCTCCGGTGCAATCACCATGTACGTGGCGCCGAACAGCGTGTCGGGCCGAGTGGTGTAAATGCGGAGCACATCGCCAGGCGACTCAGGCGGAAAGCCCGATTTTGCGCGCTGGGATTTCCACTCCTCATATTTAGCCCCTGGTGATTCACCGGGGGCAATGCGGCCGACATCGCCGCCGATATAAAAATCGACTTCCGCACCGGTGCTGCGGCCAATCCAATCGCTTTGCAGCTTTTTGATGCTGGCCGGCCAATCGACCAGTTCCAAATCTTGTTCCAGCCGATCGGCGTACGCCGTAATGTGCAGCATCCACTGCCGCAGCGGCTGCCGCACGACGGGATGGCCGCCGACTTCGCTCACGCCGCCGACCACTTCCTCGTTGGCCAACACCGTGCCCAGCGCCGGGCACCAGTTGACCGGCGCTTCGTGTTGATAGGCCAGCCGGTGCGAATCCTGATAGCGCCGCACGGCGTCCGCGCCGGCCTGCTGCACATCGTGGGGAATGGGCAATTCGCTGATCGGCCGCCCTTTGCCGCGGCGGCCTAAGCTGGCGGCTGGCGGTTGGCTGCCGGCAGCCGGCTGTTGATTGCCCACTACCTGCTGCCCGCCGCCTACTGCCTGCTTCTGATTGCCCACCGCCTGCTGCCCGCTGCCCGCTGCCGGCTCCTCGTAATCCTCATCGAACCACGTGTCGAACAGCACCAGGAAAATGAATTGCGTCCAGCGAAAGTACTCGGGATCGGTGGTCGCCAGTTCCCGCTGCCAATCGAAGCTGAAGCCCAGCATTTTCAACTGCCGTCGGAAGTTGTCAATGTTTTTTTCCGTGCTGATCCGCGGCGGTGTGTTGGTGCGAATGGCATGCTCTTCGGCGGGCAGGCCGAAGCTGTCGAAGCCCATCGGGTGCATCACCGCTTTGCCGCGCATTCGCTGGTAGCGGCAGACGATATCGGTCGCCGTATATCCTTCCGGATGTCCCACGTGCAGGCCGTCGCCGCTGGGGTAGGGGAACATATCGAGCACGTACATTTTTTCGCCCGTCGGCATGCGCGGAGCGGCAAACGTGCGGTGCTGTTCCCAATACTGTTGCCACTTGGGCTCGACGGTGGCGTGGTTGTAACGCGGCATCGTGCAACAAGCTTTCACGTAAAGAAAAGAGCGATTCTACCGATTGCCTTCAGAGCGGCAAAGCCCTTGCGGCGCAATGGTTTGCTTGACCATCGCTGCCTCTGGCGCTATAGTGGCAGGGATGGCCGCTACCCGCAAAAGGCGATCGATTTCGGCTGCATCAAAAATAACTTCCCGCTCGGCAGGAGAGGTTCGCACCGCATTGCGCGCCGCCGGCTGCCGCTACACCACCCAGCGCGCGGCGGTATACACGTATTTGGAGCAGGCGCATCATCACCCCACGGCCGACGAAGTTTATCAGGCGGTGCGGCGGCGAATTCCGCACATCAGCCTGGCAACGGTGTACAACGCCCTGGAAGCGCTGGTCGAATCGCAATTGGCCAACAAATTGAACAACGGCGCCGGCT
>DASRSD010000110.1 GCA_035656635.1 Pirellulales bacterium | reverse complement strand
CGCGTCGTCCAGTTCTTCCTCATTGAAACCGCCTGATTCTTGGCCCGCCAGCGCCATTGCCAGCACCCCGGCCCGGTACAGCGCCTTTTTGCGATGTTCGATTTCCTTGTCGGGAATCGCGCTGACGGCCTGCACGTAGTGTTGCTTGGCGAGCTTGTACTGCTTGATGTACTGGAAGCATTCGCCCAAATCCAACAACACCATGCCGCGGTGCTTGGGATCGTTACGGGCATTTTGCAGCATTTTGATGGCTTCGGCATGGTTGCCAGTTTTTTTCAAGCGCACGCCCACTTCAAATTTCCAATGAGTGTTTGTCGGATAGCGATCGACGCGCTTGCGGTACACTTCCAACTCTTGATTGTTCAACTCGGCGCCGATTTGCTCCACCATTTGCTGGGCCTCGGGCGTTTTTAACTCCGAGGCGCGGCGCTCGGCAATCAGCAACTGATGCTTCATCCTCCGAATTTGCACGTCTTCCAATTGCTCACGAATGCGCAAATCGCCGGTGGCATCCAAGCCGCGGTTCAGAACGTTTTCGGCTTCGTTATAATCGCCGGTGCGTTCGTGAATGTCGGCCAACTCGCCGTAGAGCATGTATTCGCCCGGAGTGGCGGCAATTTTTTCCTGCAATTCGTCGGCGCGCGTGCGGCGATTGATCTTTAATCCCGCCGCCGCGGCCTTGAATGCAAGCTCGGCGGTAGATTCCGGTTGTTCGTTGCTCGGTTTGGACGGACTGTTTTTGGCCTCGTCTTGCTGCACGTTTGATTTCATCGTCAGGTCGACCTGCAACCGCGAAATCGCGCGATGCGCTTGATCGGCGTCTTCGCTGGCGACCTTGGCAATCGATTCCGCTTTCATCCACGATTTAACGGCATCATCGAATCGGGCATCCTTCTCCAAGGCGTGGCCACGTTCCCACCAGGCTTCATAATTTTTCTGATCAACTTCGCAAGCCCGATCTAAATACAGCACCTGGCTTTTCACATGTCCCAGCTCGCCGCACGCCCGAGCCACTTGCATCAGGGCGGAGCTGTCCCAGGGATTGATCTTCAATACTTCCAGCCCGCTTTTGATCAGCCCGTGCCAATCCTTCTTGCGGCTAGCATTCATCATGCTGAACTGGGGCGCTTTGGTGCGGATCCCCGCCGTTATGCCAGCGCTTTTGCTGCTGGTATACTTGCAAAACAGGTTGGCCAGAAACTCTTGCGTGTAGAATGGATTGCCGGGATCACCCACCACGCACAGAGTGAGCATGTCGGCCGCGTAATCGTAGTTTCGCGTCTGCCGATTCTGCTTGCCCCGTTCGTACTGTTCCTGCAAGCGGCGACGAACGGCCGGCGAAAGGAAATCAGAATTGACGCCAGCATCGGCCATGATTGGATTGGTAGAAATCACGAGTGGGCGTGTTTGGGCGTAAAAATTTCTCCCGCAAGGTACATCCTTCCCCTTTGCCTATTCTAACATCCCAGCATGGCAAAACAACGACAATCGTCCCCGCCACCGATTGCCTCGCCGCAGCACCGGTCGCTAGCTCATGGCCAAACTTCGGGAAAAGTGTACTTGGTCGGCGCCGGACCCGGCGATGCTGGCTTAATTTCCTGGCGGGGCGTTCAATGCTTGTGCCAAGCGGACGCAGTGTTGTACGACTATTTGGTGAACCCGGTAATTTTACGGCACGCGCCCAAAGCGGCCCAAATGATTTGCTTAGGCCGCCATAGGAAGGCAGAAGGCAGAACGCAGACAGCAGAAAGCAGCGATGCGCGGGAAAGCGGGACGGAACGCATTTGGCCGCAATCAGAAATCAATTTGCAATTGGTGAAACTTGCCCAGGCAGGCAAACGTGTGGTGCGACTGAAAGGGGGTGATCCGGCCGTGTTTGGCCGGTTGCTGGAGGAAGTCACGGCGCTGGAAGCCGCCGGCGTTGAATACGAAATTGTACCGGGCATCACCGCCGCAATGGCCGCCGGAAGCTACGCAGGCATTTGGATCACGCAGCGCGATGCTGCCTCGGCTGTGGCACTGATCACCGGACACGAAGGAGATTCCGACCACGCTCCGCCGCTCAATTATGCCGCCCTGGCGGCATTTCCAGGGACCTTGGTCTTTTACATGGGCGTGACTACCGCCCGCGAGTGGACGGCAGCTTTAATTGGCGCCGGCAAATCACCGGAAACGCCGGCCGCCATTGTCCGGCGCTGCTCGTGGCCCGATCAAACCACCATCCGCTGCACGTTGGGAAAGGTCGTTGAGCAATTGGAAGCGGCTCGCATGCGGCCGCCGATGGTAATCATCGTGGGCAGCGTGGCAAGTCCGAATCTCTCATCTCTTGCAGTAGAGGGGCCGGCAGCGGGGCCAGAACAGCAAGCAAACTCCTGGTTCACTCGCCGACCGTTGTTCGGCCAACGCATTTTGCTGACGCGCCCCATCGATCGCACCGAAGCCTTGTGGCAGCCGCTTACCGAACTAGGCGCCGATTGTCTCGTTCAACCTGCGATCGAAATTTCGCCTCCTGACGATTGGCAGCACGTCGATTCGGCTTTGGACCGGCTGTGCGATTTCGACTGGCTGGTTTTTTCCAGCGTCAACGGCGTGCAGTTTCTGTTCGAGCGTCTGCTGGCCACCGGGCGCGATTTACGACACCTGGCCGGGATAAAACTGGCCGCTATCGGCCCCGGCACGGCAGAAGAGCTGGCCCAATATCACTTGCGCGTCGATGGGCAGCCAGCCGACGTCTATCGGGCAGAAGCCCTGGCAGAGCTGTTGGCGAAAGATGCCCGTGGTAAAAAATATCTGCTGGCCCGCGCTAGCCGAGGTCGCGAAGTGTTAGCGGAAACTTTGCAAGCAGCCGGCGCCCAGGTGGAACAAATCGTAGTTTACCGAAGCACGGATGTCGCCCCGCCCGATCCGGACATTGCTGCCGCGTTGAAGGCTGGCCGCATCGATTGGGTCACGGTCACCAGTTCGGCTATCGCCCGGTCGCTGGCCAAAATGTTCGGCGAAGACTTGCGCAACACGAAGCTTGTTAGCATCAGCCCGGTCACTTCCGCCGCCCTGAGTGAACTTGGATTCCGACCCGCCGCCGAAGCGCAGCAGTACACCATGGAGGGCGTGGTGGCTGCTATATTAAGGCCAGCGCTTCTGACAGATCTACAAGTCTGCCATGTCCGGACCGTGTAAAGAGAGCTCTTGACGTTTATTTATAGACTGTCTATAAATAAAGCATGAGCACCATTCACGGCGATAAACTCCGCGGACACTTGGAAGCCATGATTCTCGCGGCACTGGAGCGCGGCGAGGCGCATGGGCTGGAAATACTGCATCGCCTGGAACATGCCGGCTGTGGATTGCTGAAGCTGAAGGAGGGTTCGCTTTATCCGGCGCTATACCGCCTGGAGGCTTCGAAGCAAGTCGAGGCAGTGTGGGAAACGGAACCGCATGGCCGGCGCGGAGCACGGCGGCGGATTTATCGCTTGACGGTCAAAGGGAAACGCTCATTAAGCCAGGGCCGTACCGAGTGGCAACAATTTGTGCAGGTTTTGGGCGGCATTTTGGGAGCAACGGCTTAGCACTGAACCAATCCGATCGAGAAATCCTATGTTTCGCAAAGACGTAACCTTCGGTCAATTCAGCGAGCAAGCGCAAGTGGCATTGGAACTGGCCCGACTGGAAGCGCACCAACTGCAGCATGAATACATTGGCACCGAGCACATTTTACTCAGCCTGATGAAAGAGCCGTCGGGTCTGGCGGCCAGCGTGCTCAAAACTTTTCATGTCGACGCGGCGATGGTTCAGGCCGAGATCGAAAAACTCATCCAGCGCGGACCCAAAAAAGTAGTACTACCGCAACTTCCTTGCACGCCGCGAGCCAAGCAAGCCTTGGCATACGCTGTCGAAGAGGCGCGATTTTGGAATCAAAAATCCATCGGTCCGGAACATTTGCTTCTGGGACTGCTGCGCGAAGCCGAAGGTGTGGCGGGGCAGACGCTAAAGAATTTGGGCTTGGTTTTTGATGACGTGGTGCGGGAAGTCGTGAAAGCGCGACTGGCGCAAATGAAGGCTGTGGAACGGGCGGTTAGGCCGGTCCGAACCACCATCGCCCACAAACGAAAAATGCGCGAAGAATTGCTGGCCCATCTCACTGCCATTTACGACGAGGAATTTGCACGATCGAAAAATTCGACCATCGCCATACAGGAAGCCCAACGGCGTTTTGGCAACCCGGCGGAGTTGGCCGAAGAACTTGACGCCGCCGTGCCACGGAATGAACGCATCGGTTATCACTGCGAACGCTGGTTCGGCTGGCGGCCGCCGGAAACAGTAAACCGCTATTTGATGCGGCAGGCCCGACTCACGTTTTTCATCATCGCGGCCATCGGTTGTTTTCCCGTCGTTGCGGCTCTCTGGAATCATTGGAGCCGGAGCGAATGGCAAACCCTCCAGCCCCTTGCCGCCGCGCTCCTATTAACACCCGCCGCTCAATTTGCCATCGGCATGTTGTACTTCAAAATGCGTGATTCATTGCTGGGCGCTTTCGGCAAACCCAAATCGCGTTTCAAAGCGCTGGTGTTCGATGCCGATATTGCACTGGCCGTTGTGGCTATTGGATTCGGATATTTCGCCTTCGCCAACGGCGATTTTACGACGGCGGTTTCGTTGCTTGCTCCTCTGTGTGGGGCAGCGTTCGCCGTGGCCGGGGCCTACTTATTATTGGCGCGCTTCCGCGGACCGACCGAAATTCGCGATACGCTGTGGGCCTGCTTGAATTTGAACGACGCGCATTCGGCCGCGACGCCTGGTTCAACAGGATCGGGCAACTCGTTCGAGCCAGCCTGAAAATGTCCCGTCGTCGTGGCAGTAGCTCAATACTTCCCTGGAGCTGAAGCCGCAAAGTTCGCCTATTTTTGCTAACCGGCGCCGTGTTTACCGTTGCTAGCGGTTTTGATGGAGCTTTCAGTCGCGGCAGGCCGACGCTTTTACGATAGCGGGTGTGCGCACCGCCAGGCCGGCAATTGGCCGCGGCGATTCATGGAGGAATGTTGATGTCGGGAACGCCGAATTCCGCTGCACTAAGCCGAGCTTTTGTCTCCGTTTCCTTCGATGCGGATGCGCCTGAGTCATTCATTCACGAATTGGTGGCCGCCTGCAACCGGCACAACATACCTGCCTCGTGGGCCGTTCCCGATGGTTCGATTGGGCGGCAGATCTCGCTGCTTGCTGCCAGTTCGCTGCCGCACGAAGTTGCCGTCTTGGCAGACGCGTCGGTGACCCATTCCGACATTACGCGAACTGAGCTGCTCAATCGTGTGGCGCGACCGCTGCAATTGGCCGCTGGCGAAGGCATCAAGATTTCGACGCTGGCGGTGAGCGATGCTTGGCAACCGCGGCATGTTGATTTGCTGACGAAATACGGCGTGACCGTGATCCGCACCCCGCATGTTTTTTCCAGTCGCACCACGACCGGCGTTCGAGCTGTTTGCTACGGATTGTGGCAAGTTCCCGTTTCGGCCACTCTGCAAAGCGGCGGTTGGATGTCCACTTTTTCACAGGGACGCGTTGTGAAGCGGACCGTCGAACGTGCCATGCTGCATGGCGGATGGTGCCATTTGCGGATTGACGTAGCATCATTTGCTGCGAGCGATGTTGCCGCAGGCAGGTATGCCATTGTCCGCCTGCTTGGCCAGCTGCAACAGTTGCAATTAGCCGGCCACATTGCAGTGGAAACACTCCGCGATACGGTTATTCGATTGACGCCCAAGCGAAGCGCGGCGGCTGCACAATCAATTCTGCGTGCGGCGTAAGAAGTGGCCGGGATTGCAATCCGGCGGTTGCGGTCACTAACGCAAGCCAGTGCCGTGCGGCCAATGGTTGCGGCAAGATGGCCGCTACTTCTTGCTTTGCTTTCTGCCGTGGCCGGTCAGCCTTGTTCGCGGTATGCTGACCATCCCAGGTACGCTAGCACCGCAGTGCCAATAATCATGCAAATATCCATCACGGGGCTGGCCTTGCTGAACGGAATTCCCAAGGCCATATCGAGTACAAATATAAATAGAATTAGGAAGGCGATTAGCATTCCTATAATGGCTAAGGCTTTCGACATTACAGAGCTTCCCCGAACGGAAATAACGCAGTGGTCCTACTTTAGCCAACTTAACTAGTGTAGTTCAACCGGGTGCAGTGGGGCAGAATGCAGTTTTCCCGCCGAATTTTAGCGTTATCGACCAATCCGCAGGCTGCACATCATGACACTTTCGCACGATAGTCGCTGGTTGGAGTTTCGCCGCCAAATGCCGATTGCTGGCCGCTGGGCGTACTTCGATCATGCCGCTGTCTCGCCCCTTCCTGCGCCAGCCTGTGAGGCGGTCACGCATTGGCTGGCTGAAGCTGCCGAGCAGGGGGGAACCGCCTGGCCGAATTGGGACCGGCGGTTGCAACAAGTTCGGACTCATGCGGCAAAGATGATTGGGGCCGAACCGGAAGAAATCGCGCTGCTGCATAATACGACCGAGGGAATCAACCTTGTTGCTGAAGGTTTTCCGTGGCAAGCAGGAGATAACCTGGTTATTCCGGCCGAAGAATTTCCCACCAACCAATACGCGTGGATGAATTTGGCCAGCCGTGGCGTGGAAACGCGCCGCGTGCCGATGGAGGATGGCGTACTCGATCTGAACAAGCTCGAGGCTGCGTGTGACCGTCGAACTCGCTTGATCGCGCTCAGTTGGGTCGGTTTTTTAAGCGGTTGGCGGACCGATTTGGAAGCGGCGGCAGACATAGCACATCGGCACGCCGCGCTGCTGTTTGTCGACGCCATTCAAGCGTTTGGTGGTTTTCCTCTCGATGTGCGGCAAGCCAACGTCGATTTTTTTAGCGCCGGCGGACAAAAATGGATGCTTGGCCCTGAAGGGGTTGGACTGGCCTACATTCGGCGCGAACATCTCCCCCGCTTGCGGCCCTTAGGATTGGGAGCCCATAGCGTGCAACACGGGAACGATTACACGCGCATCGAATTGAATCTGAAAGATTCCGCTGCGCGCTACGAAGGGGGCGGAGCGAATTCGGTCGGCTTGATTGCGCTGGGAGCAAGCCTCGATTTATTGGACTCCCTGGGTTTGCCCGCCATTGGACAGAGAATCCTTGAAATTACCGACGAATGTTGCCGCCGCTTGCAAGAAATAGGCGCCGATATTATCAGCCGGCGCGACAAGGCCGACCACAATTCCGGCATCGTCACGTTCGAACTGCCCGGATGCGATTCGCTGGCCGTCCGGCGGCACAGTTATGCTCGGAAGGTGGCAATCGCCAATCGCTCGGGAAAACTGCGCATTAGCCCCCATGCCTATGCGAACGAAGAAGATATTGACCGCCTGATCGAAGCGCTGCGCGAAGCCCAATCTCTTTGCACCAATGCGAAGAATGAGCGATAATAGCGGGCGTTCAAACTCGCCCGCCATCCCTGGATGCTCGTTCCTAACCGCCCTATGCCCATCAACGATTCTCGCGTGGCCGTTTACACCGGTTCGTTCGATCCCATCACGCTGGGGCACATCAACGTCATCGAACGCGCCAGCCGCCTGGTCGACCAATTGATCGTTGGCATTGGTATTAACATCGAAAAGCAATCGCTGTTCACTTCCGAGGAACGACAGGAGTTAGTTCACCGGGCCACAAAGCATTTGCCCAATGTCGAAGTGCGGCAGTTTAGCGGGCTGGCCGTTCACTTTGTGCGCGAATGTGGGGCCCGGGTGATGCTTCGCGGCGTGCGATCGCTGACCGATATTGAGGCGGAATTCACGATGACTTTAGCTAACCGCAAGCTCGATTCGGGAATTGAAACCGTATTCCTGATGGCCGACGAGCAATTTTCGCACGTTTCCAGTTCGTTGCTCAAGCAAATTGCACCGCTGGCCACGGACGAGGAACTGGCCCGCTTCGTTCCACGGGAAATTATTCCCGACCTGCGCCGTCTCCTTCCGCCGCAAAAATAAATCAGCGAACCTTGCGCCACGCAGATGACTCATTCAGCCGTACGTTAGTCGTGTGGGGTAGGAGCATTGTGTGTCATCCGAACAACACGAAATCTGCATTGTTCCGGCTGCGCTGGAATACGTTGAAAGTTTCCGGGAATGCCTGGATAGCGTGGCGCGAGAGCGACGTTGGCTGATGAGCTTACAGGCCCATCCACCGGCGGAAGCGCGGGAATTCTGGGAAAAGATTATCGCCGAAGATGCCCCAGCGTTTTTCGCGCTCAATGGGCCACAAGTGGTGGGCTGGGTCGATATCAAGTTCTTCCAGCTGGAAGGTCTTCGCCACCGGGGCGCCCTTGGAATGGGTATTCACAGCAATTACAGGGGCCAAGGCATAGGAACTCGGCTGATGGAAGCGGCTTTGGCCAAAGCCAGGCAGCGCGGGCTGATGCGTGTCGACCTGACCGTGTACGCAACCAACACGGCGGCGATTGCACTGTACCGTAAACTGGGATTCATCGAAGAAGGACGCATGGTCAAAGGCCGCTATATCGACGGCCGCTTCGACGACGTCATCCACATGGGATTAATTTTCTCCGAAAACCTGCCGCAAGAATGACAAAAAGACAAGCCACGGATTGGAATCCGTGGGCTTTGTGTCAAATACCGTGCCCCAGGACTCGATTCAATTCTTCCCGCCGTTGCCGTCTTCTTCGCGGTTCAAATAGCGGCGAAGAAAACGAGCCCGTTCGATGTTGCGGTCGGCGGTGTTCAATTCCACGCCGCTGATTTTTTGCAAATGGGCCGGCTGCGTGCGGATAAATAACTCGTTCAACTTGAGCATGGGCAAATCGGCAATCAGCCCCAAGTTAATTCCCATCCGCACTTTGGAAAGCAAATGCATGGTTTCTTCAGAACTAATGGTTTGCGCGGTCCGCAAAATACCATAAGCGCGGCTTACTTGGTCGTGCAGCGTTTGCTGGCTTTCCTTGATCAAAAAATCGCGGGCCTCGCGCTCGTAATGGATGATCGCAGGCACGACGTCCGTCACTTGGTCGACCAATTCCTTTTCCGATCGCCCCAGCGTTTGCTGATTAGAAATTTGATAAAAATCTCCCATTGCCTGCGAGCCTTCGCCGTACAACCCCCGCACAGCAAGGCTGATTTTTTGCAGGCTGCGGAATACTTTGTCGATTTGCCGCGTGAGGACCAGCGCCGGCAAGTGCATCAGCACGCTCACTCGCACGCCGGTGCCGACGTTCGTCGGGCAGGCCGTCAGATAACCTAGTCTGGGGTGGAACGCGTAATTGACTTGCTCGGAAATTAAATCGTCAATTCGATCGATTTGGTCCCACGCGCCTTGCACATCGAGCCCGCTGTGCAGGCATTGAATGCGCAAATGGTCTTCCTCGTTAATCATCAGGCTGATTTGCTCGCCCGAGCCAATCGCTACGCCCCGTGCACCCTTGGCCTCGGCATGCTCGCGACTGATCAACTGCCGCTCGACGAGGAATTGCCGATCGAGCCGGTCCAAATCGCTGACATTCACATAGAGCAACTCGCCCGATTGCTCCCGAATTTTTAAAACCCGATCGCGCAGCAGCTTTTCGATGTCGGCCCGATCCTGGTCCGACGCCCGACTGATGAACGGGAACTCGGCCAGGTTGCGGGCCAAGCGAATGCGTGTGCTCATCACAATATCGGCCTGAGGGCCGCTGCCGCGGAGCCATTCGCCAGTCGTGTTGGTTAGGTCGTTAAGTTCCACGGCGGTGTCAGTGTGAGTGATTACTCTTGCGTAGCTTCAATCTTTTTAATTTGATCGCGCAGCTCTTTGGCTTTTTCGTAGTTTTCTTTCTCAATGGCCTCTTTCATTTCGCGGCGCATGCGGATCAATTCGGTCCGTTGCTGAGTTCCGGAGGCACCATGCTTCGGCTTTTTGCCTTTGTGAACCGTTTCGCCGTGGATATTGGCAATCAGCGGTTCCAGCTCTTTTTCAAAGCACACGTAATCGTGCGGGCAACCCAAGCGGCCTTGATTGCGGAATTCGTAAAACGTGATGCCGCAGATCGGGCACGCGCGTTGATCGAGCTGGGCCAGCTCTTCTGCCGTTTGGCCCACGGCCAATTGCTGGGCCAATGCACCCGCGATGGTGGGAGCACTGCCGGGCTCGCCTTCTCCTTGGGTAAGATATTGGCGCGCATGCTGCTCGCACAGGTGCAGCTCGGTGTGCTTGCCGCCTTCGAGTTCTGTAATGTGGAACGTCGCCGGACGTTCGCACTTTTGGCACTTCATGGGATGCGAGAAGCTGTTCCGACCAGCCGGAAATCGCCCGGACAATCAATGGCAAAAATCCGCGGCTTAAGTCAAAAGGGAATGGAATGTTGCGATGTTTTTTGCGGGGTGAATTGTTCCAAGTGCAAAACCCCGTTGGGATTCTAACAATGCACCGGGGGGTGTCAAGGCGAACGCTGTGCCATGCCGTGCAGACCCGCAGGCCGCACTGGACAGGCGCTCCCTAAAATTGTACATCGCGGCGATGGTGCTGCGTGTCGCGCACGAATGCTGGCATCAAACGGCGTCAAAACATCGCCATAAGCGCGAACTGGGTGCGAAGTTTGGTTGTCTGTAATGGCGGCTCTTGCTATTCTGACGCGGGCGGTGCGAACAGCGGTGGCGGCGTTATGTATTGAAACACGACCGCATGCGCGACCAACGGTCGCGGCTTTATATTCGGTCATTCATTGTCATCCGAAATTCGTTATTCGTCATTCCCGCGGTTATGCACTATCCCGATTACGAAACTTTTTCGCGCGTGGCCCAGGGTGTGCATCTGGTGCCGGTGTATCGCCGGCTGATTGGCGATTCGCTGACGCCGGTCTCGGCGTTTCATAAGCTTGATGCCGGCAGTTCGGCCTGCTTATTCGAAAGCGTGGTCGGCGGCGAAAAAGTTGGCCGTTACAGTTTTCTTACAGCGCAGCCATTTCTGGAAATTGAAGCGTGGGGCAACCGTGTGGTGGTGCGAGGCGAAAAATCTGAAGAGTTTGAATCGCCTGATCCAATTGAAGAACTTCGCAAGCGAGTGGACGCCCTGCGCGCCGTGCGCTTGCCAGAACTGCCGCCGTTTGTGAGCGGGGCGATTGGTTACGCCGGTTATGACGTGGTCCGATATTCCGAGAAGTTGCCCAACGCACCACAGGATGATCGACATTTGCCCGATCTTTCCTTCGCTTTTTACGACCGCATGGTGGTGTTCGATAACATCACCAAGACCATTGTCGTGATTGCCATGGCCCGGGTGGATGCCGGCGATTTACGTGCGGCTTACGATGGTGCTTGCCGAAGGGTGGATGAGCTGGTGAATCGGCTCGCCGCGGTTACGCCCTCTGAGAGAGGGCAGGGTGAGGGTGGCGGCGAACTCGCGCCGATTGACATCAACCCCGTCGGCGATTCCAAAATCGCTTACCAATCCAACTTCACGCAGGCCAAATTTCAACAGGCTGTGGAAAAATGCGTGGAGTACATTCGGGCCGGCGACATTTTCCAGGTGGTCATCAGTCAGCGGCTGGAATTGCCGGTTAAATCGCACCCGTTTGAAATTTATCGCACGTTGCGGGTGGTGAACCCCAGCCCGTTCATGTTTTATTTGCGCACGCCCAGCGTCACGTTGGTGGGCAGCTCGCCGGAAGTGATGGTTCGGGTGGTGGATGGCAAAGTGACGGTCCGCCCATTGGCAGGCACACGCCGCCGGGGCCGCACGGAGGAAGAAGACCGCAACTTAGCGGCGGAATTGCTCGCCGATCCGAAAGAACGGGCCGAGCACGTGATGCTGGTCGATTTAGGCCGTAACGACGTGGGGCGCGTGGCCCGGTATGGCAGCGTGGAACTGACCGACGTGATGACCATCGAACGCTACAGCCACGTGATGCACATTACTAGCAACGTCACCGGCCGCCTGGTTGACGGCAAAGATGCCTTTGATGCCCTGCGGGCTTGCCTGCCTGCCGGCACGGTTTCCGGCGCGCCCAAAGTGCGAGCCATGCAAATTATCGACGAGCTGGAACCGCACCGCCGCGGCCCGTACGCCGGCGCCGTTGGCTACGTCGATTACAGCGGCAACATGGATACCTGCATTGCACTGCGCACAATTGTGATTCCGCAATCCGGAAAGACGGCATATTTGCAAGCCGGCGCCGGCATTGTCGCCGACAGCCAGCCGGAACAGGAGTGGAACGAAACCCTCAACAAAGCCCGCGGGTTGCTCAAAGCTATTGAGATTACGGAGCAACGCATCACATAAAGCCGCGACCGTTGGTCGCGCACCTGCGCTAGGTTGGCTTTCAAATTCGGAAATCCGGCATCTTTGCATCTGCTTGCGGATCCGGGTAAGATGTCGGGCGGTTCGGCAACACACTCTCATCCAGCGCTCAAATTCTCGGGGATATGACCATGACCACGGTCCACATGGGTCGCGCTCGCTTTGTCTCGATCACCATCCTCACACTCGCTCAATTCACAATCTCAGGCAAAATCATCATGGCCGAAGACACGCCGGCGGAAATCAAAAGTTTTTCGGCGCCGTATCCGACGTTCGGCAAGCTAGAAAGCAAAGATCCGCGGTTCGACAAGCTAATTTCGCCCGATACAAAAATCGAAAAGCTGGCCGAAGGGTTCCAGTGGTGCGAAGGGCCCGTGTGGGTGAAAGACGGCGGGTTTTTGCTGTTTTCCGATATTCCCCGCAACTCGCTGATGAAATGGAAGCAGGGTGAGGGCGTTTCAGTTTACATGCACCCGTCGGGCTACACCGGCATCACCGATTACGGCCACGAGCCCGGCTCCAACGCCAACACGCTGGATGCCGACGGCCGGCTGGTGCAGTGCGAACACGGCGACCGGCGAATTTCCGTTCTCACCAAAGATGGCGGCAAGCGCACGTTGGCCGATAATTACCAGGGCAAACGGCTGAACAGCCCGAACGATTTGGTTTTCAAATCGAACGGTGATCTGTACTTCACCGATCCGATTTATGGCCTGCCCAAGCACGAGAATGACCCGCGCAGGGAAATAGATTTCTGCGGCGTGTTTTTGCTGCGCAGGATGACCAGAAAAGATTTGGCGACCAGCCCGGCGGCTGGCGAAGATTGGGAAATCATTCTGCTGACCAAAGATTTGACTCGTCCCAACGGCTTGGCCTTTTCGCCTGACGAGAAAAAAGTGTACGTCGCCAATAGCGATCCCGACCACGCTGTGTGGATGGTGTACGACGTCGTGGATGATCCGAGTTCTTCCAACAAAGACGGCACATTGAAAACTGGCCGAATATTCTTCGATGCCACGGCGTGGACGAAAGCAGGCAAAAAAGGGTTGCCCGACGGGATGAAAGTCGACCGCGACGGCAACCTATGGGCGGCCGGTCCCGGCGGATTGAGCGTGTTCGCGCCGGATGGCACGCACCTGGGGACCATCAATCCTGACACCGGCGACCCGGTTTCCAACTGTGCCTGGGGAGATGATGGTTCCACGCTTTATATGACCGTCAACAACAAGCTGGCCCGTATCAAGACGAACGCAAAAGGGGCGGCCCAGATTAAATTCTCCGAGTAGCGGTTTGACGGGAAGCGAAATATTTGCCATCTAAGCCGGCACATGCTTCCGCTTTCTTCCTCGCGCCCGCTGAGATAAACTCAATCTTATGGCAGCGAATTTCTCCACTTTTCGATTCGCAAGCGGCGCAGCACCCGTTACGAAGCCGGCGGTTTTCAAGCCGCTGCTGCTGATGTGTCTGGTGGGAATGTTAGCGCTGCCTGGTTGCCATGGTTGTTCAGCTAAGCCAGAGGATCACGAAGCGGCCCAAAACCCACTGGAAGACGCGCTCAAGGAGAAAGAAAAGCCCAAGCCCGATTTCGAGCCGATCAAACTGACCATTGTGCCCCAGCGGACGGGCGAGAACGAAATTGCCCGGCGGTTGGTGAAGCCTGGCCACTGGACCGCGGCAGTGGAAAAGATGAAAGCCAATAACTTTGATTTCAACGGCTCTCTGTATGCGGATGCGCGCACAGAACCCGCCGGCCCGGCCACGGAACTGGAGCACACTCCCAATCGGTTGGCGATTACCCGGCCAGCCCCGCTACCCAAAGGTCAAGAAAAATTCCTCGAGTTGCTGTTTTTCGTTCCTGGCAACAGCACCAAATCGTGGCTGGCCACAGAACTGCGCAACCGCGGCGGCAGTATCGCAGCCACGCCCGGTCCGGAACCGCTAACGCTGATGAAAGCCCATCAATACAATCTGGTGGTGTTAGCGCAGCAACCGTTTCGCTACGGGCAATTGGAGCGATTCGATTCGGTCCGTGCGCCACACGCCACCAGCCAGGCCGATTTCGATACCGGGCTACGCTACTACCAGGTGATTACGCCAGCGCTGGAAAAGCCCCTGCCGCTGCCTTCCAACGTGCTGGCTTGGACGAGCATCGCGTATTTGATTTGGGACGATGTCGATCCCAGCTTGCTTACGCCGGAGCAGCAACAGGCTTTGGTCGATTGGCTGTACTGGGGCGGACAACTGATTATCAGTGGGCCGATTTCTCTTGATCAACTGCGCGACAAAGCGTTTCTCGGTTCGTATTTGCCGGCGCTACCGGGCGATCCGCTTCCAATCACGGCCGACATGCTGAAGCCGTTAAGCAATAAATGGACGTTGCCCATTCAGAACGAATCAAGCCCGACGTTGACGCCGATGAATGCTTGGAGCGGCGTGACCTTGCTGACGCAGCCCAGCGCAAATGTTTTGGTCGACACAGGCGGATCCAGTGCAAGCCCGTTAGTGGTCGAAGGGCGGGTGGGGCGTGGCCGAATTGTCGTCACGTCGTTTCGCCTCACCCAACGAGAATTGTGGAATTGGCCAAGCTTTGACGGTTTTTTGAACGGCTGTTTGCTACGCCGACCACCGCGCGTGTTTACGGCCTCACCGGATCTGGGCGGCGTCAGCGTCGATTGGCTCCAACAGCCGCAACGCTATCACGATCCGCTGCTTGTCACGGGGCTGCGTTTCTTCAGCCGCGACTGGAATGGCGAATCGGGCTTTGTCGCGCCGCCAGCGGCAAAGCCTGCAGAAAAGCCGCAGGACGTCGATCCGCGAGTCGGAATTCGATATGGCAATCGCTGGTCTGGACAAATTCCACTCGAAGATGATCCCAGCGCCTTCAACGGCCCAGGCGTGGCCGGTTGGAACGATGCTAGCCCGGCGGCCATCACCGCTCGCGATTCTTTGCGCGAAGCCGCCGGAATTGTCATTCCCAAGGCCGATTTTGTCATGCGGGTACTGGCGATTTATTTGCTGGTGCTGGTACCGCTGAATTGGTTGCTATTTCGCAGCCTGGGCCATGTGGAATGGGCGTGGATTGCTACGCCCATCATTGCCGTGGGAGGCATGGCAGCGGTGGTGAAAGTGGCCCAGTTGGATATTGGCTTTGCCCGCTCACAAACCGAACTGGCCGTGTTGGAAATGCACGGTGGTTACCCGCGTGGGCATTTGACTCGTTACACGGCGTTGTACACTTCGCTATCGACGGTGTACGATGCCAACTCCGAGGATCGCACAACATTGATGCTCCCATTTCCCACCGATCCGAATTTTGAGCCGCGGCCCGGCCAGGCGATCGATACGGTCACATTTCAGGGGGAACCGGATGTGCAATTGGCCGATTACCAGGTGTCGTCAAACTCCACGGCGCTATTGCACACGGAGCAAATGATCGACAGTGGTGGAACGATTGACTATGTGGAAGGTTTTGGCGTGGGCGAATCATCGAGTGCAGACTCATCGAACCGTGAACCCGATCATGGCTCCACAACGGTGACGAACGGAACCAATTTCCATCTGCAGCGCGCCGCGGTTTTGCGCCGCACGAAGAATGATTTTGAAATGGCTTGGGTTGGCGATTTGCCTCCCGGACGCAGGATGAAATTGCAGTTCGAGCCGGTGGACGACGAATCGGAGTTGCCGCCAGATTGGTCGTACGATTTATCCAGTGGTGAAGGCAGCCCGAAGTTAAGCTTACAGCCCATGGCGGATTTAGTGCGAAAAGAGAGCACGCTGGAACCGGGCGAAACCCGCCTGGTGGCGCTCATCGACGGTCCACTTGCGGGACTGCAAATTGAACCGCACTCTTCCCAGGCCACTCGGGGTGGAACGCTGGTGCTGGTAAACTTGCAATATCCTCCACTTTCCGCCAATCCGGCGCAGCACGATCAAAACACGCATCGAGACATTGCCTCTCCTCGTGAGGAACGCGAAAACGAAACCGAACCGCCGCCGGGCGACACTCCCGATTCAGATTCTTGAAAATTCAATTACCGCAGAAACACAGAGACGCAGAGCAACAAATAAGGAAGCCAGGAATTCAGGAAAGGAAAGTAGAATAAACCAATGCAAGATTTTGTCTGTCTGCGTCGCCGTTCAAGCTCCGTAGTAAAACGTGCCTTTCAAACCCGCAGTCTGGTCCTATGATCGAGCTCATTAATTTCGGCAAGCAGTACGGCGATTTTACCGCGGTGGATTGCCTCAACCTGCGCATCGGCGCAGGGGAATTGTTTGGGTTCATCGGGCCTAACGGCGCCGGAAAAAGCACGACCATCCGTTTTCTGGCCACGCTGCTCAAAGCCACCCGTGGCGACGGCGTGGTGGCCGGCCACAGTGTCTCGCGCGATCCACTAGGAGTGCGCCGCGTCGTCGGGTACATGCCCGACAACTTCGGCGTGTACGATGGCATGAAGGTGTGGGAGTTTTTGGATTTTTTCGCTGTGGCGTATCAAATTCCGCGCAGCAAACGGAAGCAAGTCATTGGCGACGTGTTGGAATTGCTTGACCTGACTCACAAGCGAGACGATTTCGTCAATAGCCTGTCGCGGGGCATGAAGCAGCGATTGTGCCTGGCGAAAACCCTCGTCCACGATCCGCCGGTGCTGATTCTCGACGAACCTTCCAGCGGGCTCGATCCGCGCGCTCGCCTGGAATTCAAAGCCCTGCTCAAAGAACTCCGCCGGATGGGAAAAACCATCCTCATTTCCAGCCACATTCTCAGCGAACTGGCCGATTGCTGCACCAGCATCGGCATTATCGAGCGGGGCCAATTGCTGCTGGCCGGACCCATCGACGAAGTGTACCGCCGCATTCATCGCAACCGGTTAATCGAAATCAAATTCCTCGATGGCGGCATGGAGGCGGGCCTCTCCATCATTCGCAGCATGCCGGAAACGCGCGGCGTACAGGTCGACGATCATCGCGTGACCGTGGAACTAGAAGCCGACGATCAGCGCGTGGCCAGCCTGCTCGATGAACTCGCCCGCCAAAACGTCGGCGTCCGCAGCTTCAACGATAAAGACCCGACGCTGGAAGACGTGTTCATGCTGGTGACGAAGGGGCTGGTGACGTGACCATAAAGCCGCGACCGTTGGTCGCACTGGGTGCCAAGTGGTTCACTTTCCCTTGAGGAACCGATCGTATTCACGGTGGTGCCCAATCCAAAACCAAACGAATCCTTCGGTACGATCGCGGGCGAGCGCTCGGTAACGTAAACCAACTCGAACCGACCAAAACGATCCGATTTTTTTGAGCCGCAACGATGGATGCTTTGGGTCTTCTTGCAAAAGGGCAAAGTTTTTATCAGCCAGTTCCCGCACATTTTCCGGCAGTTGCCGGTAGCAAAGCCAGAATTCCGACGTCGCAAAATGGCTCATAGCGGCTTGAAGCGCCCCGCTTCAAAGTCAGCATCCGCCCGCCGGCCAGCCTCGTCGAGCCGTCCGACTTTAATGTCCGCTTCGATGCGGCGATCCCAAGCATCGGCCATAAATTCTTCAAACCATTGCGCAAAGGCCGACAGTTCTTCGGCAGGCAGATGAGTAACAGCATTTTCCAATTCGTCCAGGCTCATGGCCACCTCCGAGAGTTCAACATCAATGATTGCATTATCTTTCGCCAACGAGCTTGCGGCAAGAGAATAATGCTCAAATGAGATGTCGGCGTCCGCAGCTTCAACGATAAAGACCCCACGCTAGAAGACGTGTTTATGCTGGTGACGAAGGGCTTGGTGTCGTAATCCACAAAGCCGCGACCGTTGGTCGCGCTCCGGATGGCATCGCCATTTAGCCGCGACTCGAAGAGGAGCGTATCTGCTTCAGGCTTTTTCCGAACCAGGCAAAAAAGATGGATCCAGCAAGCGTGCTCCGTGAATCACACGCACAACAATCACTCGCTCTTTCTCTACCCGGTAGATCGTCCGATAGGGCCCTGAAAGCGTGTGTCGATATTCGACGCCGATTTCCCGCGCTTCCGGAATGACCTCGTGCCGCAGCGGCATTAGCTTTCAGGCTGCGAATTTGTTTCGCAATTCGCTTCACCCATTGCTGCGCCGCCGCCGGTTTATCAAGAGCAATGTAATCGCGGATTTCACGCAGATCGCGCTCCGCCGCCGCCGTAATTTCAACGCGATGTTTTTTTGGCACGGCCAAGTTCTTTCAGCACTTGATCGGCTGATCGCAATCGTCCAGCCCGCACGTCTTGTTCTCCTCCTTCCAACAGATTTGCCAGATTGGCTGCTTTGATGCGTCGCTGGTAAGTAGCGGCATCGACGACTACCACTCCCGGCTTGCCCTGCACCGTGATGGTCACAGGCTGCTTAGTTTTCCGCACCTGCTTGACTACTTCCATCGGCTGCCGTTGGAATTCCGACGCAGTCTTTGTGTTTTTCGATCGGCCTGTCGACATGGGGCAATCCTACTTTGAAACAATCAACGTTCTTGGGTTTTAGCCAGCAGAGCAGTTTCATCAATCATACTTCATAACGCTCCGTCCTGTCGATTCTACTTCAACGACAAAGACCCGACGCTGGAAGACGTGTTTATGCTGGTCAGGAAGAGATTTGGTGACGTGAAGCGCATGCTGAGATTACTTAACACGAAACAGCGCGTAAACGGCCCCTAGAATGCATCCCACCAGAAAACCAAAGGGTCCCGTGATAAATATCCCCAGCAGCGGGCCCTGATTGGATTCGGGCATAAAAATGATGGGCCCAAAAAATCCGGCTGCAAAACTGATACTGCCAAGAATGATTCCGCCGATGAAGGTGTATGCCATCCGCCGACGACTTTTAGCTACACCCCCTTGCAGGGCAAACCACCACAAAATAATCGCTGCCAAACCAATGAAGATTCCAAACAGAGCCCCAAAATCAAATCCACCTAACATTTGGGCCCGCAATACCAACAACGCGTAAATACTAGGCAATACTGCACCCGCCGCAGCGACAAATCGAACAACTGTCCACGACGCTTTTGGAGCTTCGGAATCCATGCATTGATCTCAATCACTTCAACCGCACGGCGGGCAAGCGTTTTAGTCGCTGATTTTTCGGGTCGACTTCGATGCCGACGGAGGCGAGGGGCGTGGCATCCAAGATCGGCTCAGCATTGTCATTGCCAAAGATCACAATGCCAGCGGCAATATCGCCCATAAATTCAAAGCGGGCGATGCCCACTTCCAGCGTTACCTCGCTGCCATCAGCAAGTTCGTAAACTCGCTTCGATTCCGGCTGAATGCCAATGGCTCGAAGCTGCTTCGCCGGCACCAAACAATCGGTGGCTCCGGTATCGACAAGGAATTCGCCCTCCCAACGCCGATTGGCATCGGCGGGATTGCTGACGGCGACGGTAACATGTGTTGCGCCCATGGAGAAAGTATAACAGGCGTTTGGCCCGCTTGTTAGTAGGGAATGAATCCGGCGCAATTCATCGGGCGTCAACGCACAACAAAACCCAGACACTATTCCGTATGAAAAAATGCCTGCGCAAAATTGCTTGCGCAGCTCACTCCAGCACAATCGGTCCCGAACCGCTATCGGCATCGCGGCGTTCCCATTCGCGGCGGACTTCGCCCAGGCCGTAGGTGCACAAATCGAACTCGTGGCTCAAGCGCTGGAGCACGTCGGCTTCGTCATCCGGGTCGCCCAGCGGAATGGTGCTGGCGATGTAGTAGGCCCGTTTGCCGTGCTCGCAGTAATCGTGGAAAAAATCGTGCCGTTGGCCGCGGCGAGTACTGCGGAGCGTTTCCGGATAAAGGCCGGTCCAAAACAGGGTGAAGTCGCCAATGTGCCGATGGGCTTTTCGCCGAGCATCGCCAATTCGGGCATCGGCTTCCAGCAGCATTACGGCCACGGCATCCAACCGCTCGCCACTCAGGTTTCGTAGGCTCAGCAATGCATCGTGCCGCACGAATCGCACCAACAGGTCGGTCAGATAATCGATCAGCCGGGTATCGGCCACGCCCATCCGAGTTTCAAAAGCGAACTCGGTGAGTCCAGCAAAAAAACGGCGCAAGGTTTCTGGTGGACGGTTGTGCGACACGGCAGGACCAAGGATCGAGATGCCAAGGTGTTCGGTACTGGGCGAACGGAAACGGATGCAGAATCTCGAGACCGCTATCAATAAAATCGGCACATGCGGCCTCTTTTCTCCATCATATACAGGAGTCAAGATATTGCGGAACGGCGATTTTCCAACGAAAATTGTGCAGGGCAGCAGGTGTTTGCTGCCTCATGATCATTCGTTGCCGAACACAAACCGCTCGACACAACACAGGACTACCCTTCCCGGCGCCAGACACTTGGCCGCCAACCCTCCATTGCCCATGCCTACTTCCGCTAAACGCCGCCAGCGCGCTTTCGATTCGCCTTGCCAGGAAGCGTATCTGAACCTGTGGCGAACGTATGATCGACTGCGGGCCATGGAAGACGAATTGTTTGCACAATCCGATTTAACGGCCCAGCAATATAACGCGCTCCGGCTGTTGCGGGGCCAGCAACCTAAGCCGCTGGCAACGCTCGATATCGCCCGGCGGCTGATTTCCCGCGCCCCAGATATTACCCGCCTGCTCGATAAGCTCGAACAGCGTGGGCTCATTGTCCGCCAACGATTATCTGCCAACCGGCGTGTCGTGCAGGTGAGCATCACTTCCGCCGGGCTCGATTTGCTCAGCGAGCTGGATGCTCCCGTGCGCCGCTGCCACGAAAAACAATTGGGACACTTGAGCGGCGAGCAGGTAACGCAACTTATCGAGCTACTCAAGATGGCTCGCCAACCGCATGAAGAAATCGAAGGTAGTTGGCCACGCGGCGGATAGAATTCGCCAATCGCAGTTTACACGCTCTGGGGCGGCAATTAGCATGGGCGCGTGTCGGGAGCCCACTTTCTTTGAGGTTACACCAATGTTTTCCTTACCGCTGCGCGCTGCGAAAAATCCACGTTCTGCGGCGAAGTGCAAGCAGCGGCACTACGGTCGCCGGATGTTCATCGAGCAGCTTGAACCGCGGGCGATGATGGCGGTTGATGCCATCCTGTATTGGAATGACATCGCACTGCAAACGGTCAATATCGATCACAGTTCCGCCGCCTTTAAGGAACAATATGGTCCTACGCGTGCTTCCCGAGCGTTGGCAATTGTAAGCGTGGCCATGTACGACGCCATCAATTCGATTGAAGGTCAATACGAGCCGTATTTGGTGAAAGTCGTGGGAGTGCAAGGGGCCGACATCGGCGCAGCCGTGGGCGAGGCGGCACACGACACATTGGTGTGGCTGTATCAAAAGCAGAGGGCAACGCTCGACACCGACTTGAATACCTGGCTCGGTCAAATTCCCAGCGGCCCGGCAGAGAACTTGGGCATTGCGCTGGGGAAAACCGTAGCCAAAGCCGTGATTGCAGCGCGCTCCAACGACGGCGCCAATGCAAAATCGAACTACAAAATTATCGACGGTGTCGGCAAGTATCAACCCGACCCAGTCACGCAAGAAGTTTCCGGAATTACGCAAACGCCGCTCGATCCGCAATGGGGAAAAGTCACGCCCTTTGGGATTAACAGCACCGGTGCATATCTTCCGCCGCCTCCACCGCCGATTGATAGTCCCGAATACACGGCCGCTTATAACGAGCTGAAAGAACTAGGTGGCGACGGCATTGCCACGCCGACGATTCGCACCGAGGAGCAAACCGAGATCGGCATCTTTTGGGCCTACGATGCCACCGAAGGCTTGTGTGCGCCGCCCCGGCTGTACAACCAGATTGCACGGGTAGTGGCCATTCAACAAGGGAACTCCGAATATCAGAACGCGCGCATGTTCGCCATAATGAACGTGGCCATGGCCGATGCAGCCATTGTCGGCTGGGATGGCAAATACTTTTACGACATGTGGCGGCCCGTCACGGCCATTCGCGATGGCGACAACGACGGCAACCCGAATACGGTCGGCGATTCCACCTGGACACCGCTGGGCGCGCCGGCCAGCAACGATACTTTGCCGAACAATTTCACGCCGCCGTTTCCGTCGTACCCATCGGGGCATGCGATTATCGGGGCGGCGGTGTTCCACACACTGGCTGATTTTTACGGCACCGACAATATTTCTTTTTCATTCACCTCCGACGAATTCAACGGCAGCACGACCGATAACCAAGGAAACACACGCCCCAAAATCACGCGGAGCTTCACCAGCTTTTCCGAGGCGTCGGAAGAAAATGCGATGAGCCGCATTTATTTGGGCATTCACTGGGATTTCGATTTGTCGGCCGGCATTAACTCCGGCAACCGCATTGCCGATTTCATTGCGGCGAAAAAATTCGATCCACTGGCACATGCCATGCCCGCCAACTTTGGACGCGGCATTTTCTCGGCGTATATGAAAACGCTGGGCGAAACCGCGCGGATGGATGCCGGCGATCGTTCGCATCGAGAGGTGGTCATGCTGAAAGCGGCCAGCACTGGGCACGGAATCGTTTACACCGTGTCATCGTTACAGCCGCTGTTTCCCACGCCAGGCGTTAGGGGCCATCGAGTTTACAACCAAGCGGTTTATACGGCGAGCAACCAGGCCGCTGCAGCATTAGCCGGGCCGAATTTGCAATTACTGGACAATTTACTGGCGGCGCTCTGAAGAAAGCGCTGTTTCTATTCGATGCGAACGGGGCAGGACCTATTGAATCGCGGCCAACAAGCTGCCCACGTATTCGCCGACGTCGGTTAGCCCCGCGGGCTTGGGTTGGCTCGATGCGGCGGCAATGCGGCGGACAATGGCCGAGCCCACGATCAAACCATCGGCCACAGGCGCCAACACACGCACGTGCTCCGGCGTGCTAATGCCAAAACCGATGCACACGGGCAGCGGCGTTTGCTCGCGCAGCCAAGCAACGTTATCGAGCAAGTCCGGCGGTAGTTCGCGCCGCTCGCCGGTAATGCCGGTGACCGAAACGTAGTAGATAAAGCCGGTCGATGCTTCGGCAATGCGTACGGCGCGCTCTTTCGGCGTCGTGGGCGTAATCAATTGAATCAGACTGAAATCGGCCTGGCGGCAGATTTTCGCCAGCGGTGCGGATTCCTCGACTAACAGATCAGGCACAATCGCGCCGGCAATCCCGGCCTGCTGCATGTCGTTCACATACCGTTCCAATCCGTGACGGTAAACAATGGCATAGCTGACCATCGTGACCAACGGAATGGATACTTTCGGCGTTACTCCACTTAAACACTGCGCAATTTCCGCCAGTTTGATTTTGTGTGTCAGCGCCCGCGTGTACGATTCCTGAATCACCGGCCCATCGGCAATGGGGTCGCTGTAGGGAATGCCGACTTCGCACAGGCTGCAACCGCGGCGGGCAAATTCTTGCAGCACCGCGGCGGTGAATTCCAAATCGGGATCGCCGGCCGTGACAAACGGCATCAGCGCCTTGCGTTTTTCGCGGCGCAGCTTCTGAAATAAATCGTCAATTGCAGACATGACCGAAAACTCACATCGTGGTATACTTCAAGTGTGAACGCCACTTCGCTAAAGGCTTCGCCATGACCGCAAACCAAATGATTGAATTGATGAATCGCTCGCCATTTGAACCTCTTGAGATTCATCTGAGCGACGGAAATTCCATTCGTGTTGAGCATCCCTACGAGATAGCCACAAAACCAAACTCTGCATTCTGCGTTGTCTATGCGGGCGACATTGCTAGGTTTGTAGCCATTCGCAACATTACGGAAATCATTACGACACCTCTGAATGGATCGTAGCGTTCAATCCCGAGTGTTTTTTATCGGCAACTTTCAGCGTTTGAGATTGTTGTTTACCCAAACGATTCGCCGCGGAGTCGGGCAATTTCGGCCGCATCTTTGTCGCCCCGGCCGGAAAGGCAGGCCACGACAATTTCGTCCTTGCCACGTTTACCGGCCATTTCCACCGCTTTGGCAATGGCATGCGAGCTTTCCAGCGCCGGCAAAATCCCTTCGGTCCGGGCCAGCAAATTGAACGCCGCCAATGCTTCGTCATCGCGGCAGCTGGTGTATTTCACACGGCCGGAGTCTTTCCAAAAGCTGTGTTCCGGCCCGACGCCGGGATAATCGAGGCCAGCAGAAACACTGTGCACGTCGCAAGTTTGGCCATCTTCGTCTTGCATCACGTAACTGTAGCTGCCATGCAACACGCCTGGCGAGCCGTGAGAGAGGGGCGCGGCATGATCGCCGGGTTTGGCCGAGCGCCCGCCAGCTTCCACGCCCAACAGTTCGACTGATGCATGCTCGACGAACGGATAAAACATGCCGGCCGCATTACTTCCGCCGCCGACACAGGCAACGACCAAATTGGGCAACCGGCCAATTTGCGTCCGGCATTGTTCCACGGTTTCGCCGCCAATGACCGATTGAAAATCGCGCACGATGCGCGGAAATGGATGTGGCCCAACGACCGAGCCCAAAATGTAATGGGTCGTGCGAACGCTGCTCATCCAGTCGCGCATGGCTTCGTTGATGGCGTCGCGCAAAGTTCGCGAACCGCTGCTAACCGGTCGCACTTCTGCTCCTAATAGCCGCATGCTGAACACATTGGGCTTTTGGCGACGAATATCTTCTTCGCCCATGTACACCACGCACTCCAGGCCAAAGCGGGCGCAAGCAGTGGCCGTGGCCACGCCGTGCTGGCCGGCGCCGGTTTCGGCAATCACGCGCTTTTTGCCCATTCGCAAGGTAAGCAACGCCTGCCCTAGCGTGTTGTTAATTTTGTGGGCGCCGGTGTGATTTAAATCTTCTCGCTTGAGATAGATTTGCGCTCCGCCAGCATGCTGGCTAATTCGTTTGGCGTGATACAGCGGCGATGGGCGGCCGACATAATTTCGCAGCAGATCGTCCAATTCGCGCTGAAAGGCCGTATCGCCCCGAGCCTGGTCGTAAGCAACGGCCAGTTCGTCGAGTGCGGCCGTTAGCGTTTCGGGCACATAGCGGCCGCCGAAGTCGCCAAATCGGCCTGCGGCATCGGGAGCTTGGCTTAGTTTTGCCATACAAATTTCGCTATCGGCAAAGTCTTCCCCAATTAACAATCCGGGTCAGCAATGGTGAACCCCTATTGTTGGCTGCTGCGGCGCGGGGTCAAGGGACATTTCGACATTGTTGGGCAGACACGGCGTGTGAGGGGCGGTTCGCCCAAAACCGCAATAAAAACAGCCACGGCTTTGGGGAAAAGCCGTGGCTGTGCTGGCGGGATAAACTCGGGCGGATGGTGTGCGCAGTGGGATGCGCGGCGGGATGAGCTAGCGGATTGGCTGGCGGGAAGACATCGCTACCGTGTTACCACGGTTGTGCGACGTCCCTGTTTTGTTTGAAATCGGCCTCGCTTGTCCGCTTCCTGCGGAGTTTCCCAACCCTGGCGAATAAACCGAATGACTGCGTTATGCGGAATAGCCGAAAAGGTTTAACGTTGCTCTCTGCCTAGGCGGCAAATTTTAACAACCGCCATCGTTCAACATGAGCTGCCAATTTCCCAAATTCGGGCCGCTCCAACCCGAAAATCTATCGCACAATTGGCGTGGTTGGATCGCGCAGAATGGTTGGCAAAGTTTATCAACTGAAGCCATTGATCCGGTACAATGCAATCGCCGTCTGGCTATCTCAGTGAATGCAATTGAAACCGAGCCTCGATTTCGCCCATGCCCGAACTCCCTGAAGTTGAAACCATGCGCCGCGGGCTTTTGCCGTTGGTTGGCCGCCAGGTGGCGCATGTGGAACGCCCGCCTTGCAAGCGACGGCCAATTGCCATCCGCCCGCGGATGGATGTTTTCCGCCGCCGGGTCGAGGGGAAGAACATCGTGGCCATCGATCGGGCCGGCAAGCGGGTAGTTATTTGGCTGTCCAAAAAATCGGAGAGCCGGCCTGCGAAAGCGGGTGAGTTTGATTTACCCGGTGAGGAAGCCATTGTCATCGAACCGCGCATGACCGGCCTGGTGCTGCTCGGCAATCCACCCACTTTGGAGCATTTGCGATTCCGCTTGCAATTAATCGAGCCGGATGGCAAGCATCTCGGGGCGAACGGCAAACCGCCGCGCCAAGCGAAAGGCCGCAAAACGGCAAGCGCGACCGCAAATGAGCTGCTGTTTTGGGATCGCCGCGGTTTGGGTTTGGTGTCCCTATTGGCGGCGGAGGAATTCGCAGCCAAATTCCAAGGCCCGGATGCTACGCTTGGTCCAGATGCTTTGCAACTAACGCCCGATCAACTGCGCGAGCGGCTAGGCAATAGCAGTCGGCCAATCAAAGTTGCCTTGCTCGATCAGCACGCCATTGCAGGTATTGGGAACTTATATGCCTCCGAGATCTTGCATGTGGCTGGCATTCATCCATCCGCACGCTGCCGCCGGCTGCATGGCCAACATTGGGATCGGCTGCACGCGGCGATAAACTTGGTTTTGTTGGAAGCCATTCAATACGAAGGTTCTACGCTTTCGGATGGCACTTACCGCAACGCTCTGAACGAATCGGGCGGGTATCAACATCATCACCGGGTTTACGATCGTGCGGGCCAACCGTGCCTCACTTGCCGGCGCGGCGCCGTTCGCCGCATTGTGCAGGCCCAGCGATCAACATTTTTTTGTTCGCATTGCCAAGGGCGATGAACACGAGTAGTGGGACAAGCTGTACATAGCCCGACTATGTCAGTCGGGCGATTCTGCCACATAAAAAGCAAATTGTCCCACGGCCAAAAACAGCGCGCAAGGTTCCCAGCTATTCGCTGCTTTGAACGAGCCCCTCTTGCATCGCTTCGATGGCTTTTGCATTGACGCTTCCAGAAGGCCGTGATCCCGCACCGTATGCTTCGACCTTGTCCGCCCCGTGGATATGGGCGAACGCCTCTGCCATTTGGCTGCGATTTGAGTTCTCAACGCGCACGAAGACTAGGCGTTTCATACAGCACAATTTGCCTCTTCATTTGGCATTGAGCAGCAGCATCCTTTCTCCTGTACACATCGACAACCCATTACCGCCATGATTGCTCCGAGGAATGGAGCAGTCAGATAAATCCATAGGTCTTTGAATTGTAAAGCAACCAAGGCTGGTGCGAGTGAGCGGGCAGGGTTCATCGATGCTCCGGAGATCGGCCCTGCAAAAATGGCTTCAAGAGCAATCACCGAACCAACCGCCACACCTGCCATCACGCCTTTCTCTTTCGATCCTGTCGCCACGCTCAAGATGACAAACATCAAGAAGAATGTCAGGATTACTTCTAGGATAAATGATTGCAGTGGCAAGCCTAATGGCATTGTCATCCCAAGTGTTTGGTCGTTCGGAAATAAGATGCGCAACGTGAAGCTCGCCCCAAGTGCTCCAAGGCATTGGGCAGTGATATTATGGCAATAGCCATCGTCCTTCTAATCGTCGAGCAACGAAAAAACCCAAGGTGACAGCAGGATTCAGATGGCAGCCTGAAACATCACCAAGCGAATAGATCATCGCCAAAACAATGAGGCCGAATGTCAGAGCGATACCTACGTTCGAGACCGCACCGTTAGTCACATTGTTGATAACAACTGCGCCCGTTCCGGCGAACACCAAAGCAAACGTTCCAAGAATTTCGGCAATGCATCGTCTAAGCCAGTTGTCCATTGTTACCTACTCAATACTTGTATGATTCGCCCCACCAATAAAACTTCTTAGTTGTATGGCCTTGCAGAAAGTTATAAGGTTACAAGATGCAACTTTCAATCAAAAGTCACTCGGCATCTAGATGCATTCAATCAGTAAGTTTAGCCGTCGAGGTCGCCTTATTTGCACATGGGATGCCTGATTAACGGCAGTTTGGCGAGCGTTGTTTAACGCGGAGCAATTTTTAGGGCTGATTAGGATACGATCAAAAACGCGCGCGTTTGCAACCATTTCCCGATTGCGGTCTAATAGATGAGTGGTCGGGAAAGCTGATTCCCGCATCGCCTCTGCCGCTTACCGTCTGCCGACTGCCGCGAGCAGCCGCCACAAAGGAGTGCCGAATATGTCTCAATCAAATCAAACCAATTCTAAGGCCCAGCGGATTTGTCCCGATTGCGAATCGGGCTTCGAATTTCTCACGCTTCGGGAATTTTTCAATCGGCGTGATTTTGTCAAAACGGCGGGGACCGTGGCGGCAACTTTTGCAGCAGGCGCCATTGGCTTGCCCAACATCATTGCTCGCGCTGCGGAAGCCACGGTGACCGATCCCAAAGATGCCGCGGCAATTCCGGCGGCGCTGACGGCCAACGGAACCCCGGCTACGAAAGCCATTCCCGAGACGCTGGTCAAGCAACTGTACGATTCTTTGCGGCCGGAGCAGCGCGAAAAGGTGGCCTTCGATTGGGATTATGTCGATCCGAAGCGCGGCCTGCTGCGAACCCGAGTGAGCAACAACTGGAACATTACCGAGCCGGCCATCGGCAGCGAATTTTACAGCAAAGATCAGCAAGAAATTATCCGCGCGATTTATGAAGGATTGTTCCAGCCCGAGTGGATTCCAAAAATCGACCACCAGTTGCAAGACGACGCCGGCGGCTATGGCCATTCGCAAAGTGTCGCGCTATTCGGTCACCCGGGCGAAGGCAAGTTTGAGCTGGTGATGACCGGTCGGCATTTGACGGTGCGTGTGGACGGCCACAACATCGACCACATGGCGTTCGGTGGGCCTGTTTTCCACGGTCACGCGGCCAGTGGGTTCAACGAACAAGCCGACCATCCCGGCAACGTGTTTTGGCCGCAGGCGGTGGCAGCGAACAAAATTTTCGAAATGCTCGACGGCAAGCAGCGCAAAGCGTCGCTGCAAAGCCGGCTGCCGGCGGAATCGGCCGTTAGCTTCCGCGGCGGAGACGGGAAATTTCCCGGCCTTCCGGTGACCGAACTCACGCACGATCAGCGCGAGCAACTCGATAAAACCATGGCCATCATGCTCTCGCCCTATCGCAATGCCGATTGCGAAGACGTGCGTGCCTGCTTGAACAAGCAAGGCGGCATTGACAAGTGCTCGCTGGCGTTTTACTCCGCGGGCGATATTGGCGACGATGGCGTGTGGGACAATTGGCGGCTGGAAGGACCTTCGTTCGTGTGGTACTTCCGCGGCTCGCCGCACGTGCACTTGTGGATTAACATTGGCGACGATTCCTCGGTGGCCACCAACGCGCAGGGGTAGGGGGTAGGGTTTGCTAAACTGCAACTGTGTAGCGTACGATGGCATTTCGAGTACGGCGTAAATTTCTGAACCCTGAACCTTGAACTCTGCGAATGCCCGACGTTTTAATTCTGGGCGGCGGCTTTATCGGGCTGTCGCTGGCTTACGAGTTGGCTGGCCAAGGGTTGCGGGTGCGCTTGTTGGATCGGGGCCAGCCGGGGTGCGAAACTTCGTGGGCTGCCGCCGGCATTCTTCCCCCGTGCAAATTTCGCATGAAGGCGCCGCCCGCCGAATGGCTCCAAGGGTTCAGTTCGCAATTACATGCCGATTGGGCCGCCCGGCTGCGGGAAGAAACGGGCATCGACAACGGTTATCGCCGCTCGGGCGGCATTCAACTGGCCGACAGCGATACGGCTGCCGCCGATCTACTTAAACAATGCGAACGTTGGCGGCGCGAGGGGGTCAGCGTGAAGTGGCTGCACTCCACGGATATTGACCAGCTCGAACCAGCGTTGGCAGGCGTTTACGATCGCTGCCAGTTGCACGGCGCGGCATTGGCGGCCGACGAAGTGCAAATCCGCAGCCCACGACATTTGAAGGCCCTCATCGCCGCCTGCGAAAAGCGCGGCGTGGAAATTTCCGCCGGCGTGGAAGCCTACGATTTTGAAATTTCTGACTCGCGAGTCTCTGCGGTGCAAACGAATGTGGGCTCGATAGCGGCAGACCAAGTGGTTTTGGCCACCGGGGCGTGGTCGCAAAGCATTGCCGCGCGCTTGGGCTTGAAAATAACGGTGAAACCGATGCGCGGGCAAATTGTGATGCTTTCCACACCGCGGCCCATCGTCGAGCGGATTGTGGAATGGAACATCGATGTTGGCCATCGCTACTTGCTGCCGCGCGATGATGGCCGGCTGCTGATCGGCACCACGATGGAAGACGTCGGCTTCGATCGCCGCAACACGGCGGAAGCCGTGGCCGATTTGCTGCGCTTTGCCGTCAACTTAGCGCCCGAGCTCAAATCGGCGGCAGTGGAGCGCAGTTGGTGTGGCTTTCGTCCCGGCAGTGTCGACGGGCTGCCTTATTTGGGATACGTGCCGGGGATCGAGAATGCCTTTATTGCCGCCGGACATTTTCGCCATGGGTTGTGGCTTTCGACGGGAACCGCAGTGGTCATGAGCCGCCTCATTCGCGGCGAATCGCCGGGGGTTGATTTAACGCCGTTTCGAGTGGACAGAACGCCCGCGGTGGACAGAACACCCGCAGTTGAATAACTAAGGTCATTCAGGGGCCACGGTTACCAGTTCATCTGCCACGGCTTCCAACTGCTCGGCGGAGATGCTGCTGTGCTCCTCGGCAAAACCGACTAGCATTGCCAAATCGCACAAGCGGTTGATTTTTCGCGCCAGGCCGTGCGTAAGCTCTTGCAGCGTTTCCATCGCTGCGGCCTCGAAGATGGGCCGTTTGGCTCCCGCCGCTTGCAGTCGGAAGTTCACGTAGGCCGCCGTTTCGTCGATGGTAAACGGCCGCAGCAAGCATTTCACGCCCAGCCGTTCTTCAAGCGCGGGCATCCGTTCCATCTGCGGCAAAAGTCCGGGTTGCCCCGCCAACAGCAAGGTTAACAGGGGTTGCGAATCGGCCTCGAAATTCAACAGCAGCCGGAGCGCTTCCCAAGTGCGGCTGTCGTCCAGCAAATGAGCCTCGTCGATGGCCACAATGGCATGCTGATCCTGCGCGGCGTTTTGGATTAAAAATTCCTGGATCCGCCGGACGGTCTGCTCCACATTATTCAAAATCGATTCGCCGGGCGCACCCAGCTCATCTGCCACGTAGGCCAGCAGCATCTCGGTCGGCATTTGCGGAAATACCAAATGCACAAAGGGACGGTATTGCTTGCTCAGGTGCCGGCGCAGTTGTCTAACCAATAGCGTTTTGCCGCTTCCCGAGGCGCCGCACAATAGCGCCGCGGCACGCCGGTTTTCTACCGCATAGCGCAGCTTCAGCATGGCCCCTTGATGGCTTTCGCCCGGATAATAAAAGCGAGCGTCCGAGGTGTTTTCAAACGGTCGCCGATCGAGTTGCCAGTAAGCTTCGTACATGGGCGGCGCCGGACATGCCGGCGGATGCATCGTTTCCAACCATTGCGGTTGATTAAATCCCGGAGACGAATGTTTCCGCAATTCCCAACTGACGCTGCTTGGCTTCCGCAATTCGCAAACAACCCGCGGCCAGCCGACGCGCTTCGGGACGGCGGACATCGTGGGCCAAAATAATGTTGTGCACTCCCACCGATGGCTCCAGCAGCCATTGGCCCGTGACCGATTCCGGCATCAACGGGCCCGCATCGATCAATACCATATCAAAATGTTCAGCGAGCTCGCCCAGTACGGCGGCCACCCGAAACGCTTCGGGCACAATGCGGTGTTGAATGGCATCGCTGGTGGCGGCGGAATTAATCACCGCCGAATTGGTCGCCGTTGAACTTTTGTGGGTTGCTCCGGCGGAAACTCCGCTGCCCAACAGCGCCAATGCGAAGCGATCGGCGACCGATTCAATCAGCATTTCCCACAACGGTTCGTCCCCGGCCAGAACCGCTTCCCAACCACGCTCCAGGGCAATTCCAAATTGGGACGCCATTTGCGGGGAGCCGAAATCCGCATCGACCAAAATGATTCTCGAATGCGCTTCAGCGGCCAAACATCGCGCAAGGCAGAGGGACAGCGTCGTTCGGCCTTCACTCCGATTGGTGCCCGTAATGGCGGTGACCTTGTGACCGGCGGCCGCCTCAGCGCGCAAATCGGCAGCCAGTCGATCGAATCCCTCGCCGGATTTCGCCAACAGCGCTTCACACATGGCAGGCCAGCGTACGGAGTCGATTTCCAGCGCCGGCTTTGGCGAATTCGCAGCCGGAATTGTCGCTGCGCCTAAGCTGGTAAATGCAGACAGCGCCGCTTTCGGCGATTGTCCCAACGGAATGTGCGGTTTCGTCATGCCAATTCGGGCTGCCGGTAAATTGCTGAGTATTCCCGGCGCCGCGGCTTCGGGTTCTCCTTGCGCAATCGTTTGGTTTGGCGCTATTGGCTCCTTGCTCGCCGGGGCATCGGTGGGTGGAAACTTTGCGTGCGGCGGCGGAATGACCGATCCTAAGCCAATGTCAATGGCGGCAATGGACCCGCGGCCCGTGTGCGCCGGGTCTTCATGATAGGCACGAATAAACGCTCGATCGGAAATGCTCATCGTGAAATCTGCGCGGGATTTTTAATAGTGCCGTCAAAAACCGCGGTCCCTGCAACTCGGCCATTGACGCCCGAGAATACACTTTCGCCGCCGGGGAGTGGTTCCAATCGGGCCGCGTAAATTGACGGCCGCTCAGAACCAGGTGAATTGAGCGTGGTGTTGGGCGGGCCGGAACTTGGCGGCGCGATCCGCGCCGGCAGATTGGCGCCCGCCGGAGAATCGATTCCCGTGGGTGCAGCAACATTCGCCGGCAAATTCGCGCCAGGTGGCGGGGCGAAAGTGTTTTCCAACCACGAGTTCTGCTCGTCCAACTGTGAATTAGGTATCGTCGGCAATTTCGACGCGGCGCTGGCATCAGAGGTTCGATCGCCGATGGTATGCTGATCGGCTTTGGTTACTATCCCCGGGCTGCTTGCCACGGAATAGCGATAGGGACCCGTGCCCTGGCCATCCTGCCGAGCTGGTGTACTGTTTGCGTCCGCAGGAAATGGCGTTTCCGATTTCCACTGATTGTGCGCGGCATTAACGTCCGGAGAATTTGCCGGCTGGTCTGAGTGATGCGAATGCCCACGCGATAACAGCACCACGCCGAGCGCGGCTGCCACAATCAAAGCCAGCGCCAACAGTGCTCGCTTTTGCAACATTCCAGCCAGCACGTTGCTGGACTGCTCCATCCAGGCAGCCGCGGCGGAATGCGGTCCCGACGAATCACCACCGTGGGCTACATGAATTCGAATGTTTGCTTTTGCCGGCGGCTGAGGTTGAAGCGACAATTTTGCGGTGGCTTGCGAATGCGCTTCGGAGAATTGTGGCTGGCTTGGATGATGGCTCGAACCTTGTTGTTTGCCGCTTGTCGTAACAGGCGACGGAGGCAAATCGCTGGCGGCCCCCAGCGAGACCGTCCCACGGGCGGAAGGCAGCGATGCCGTGCTATGCGGTGCAGGAATCTTTCCGTGTGTGGTAACCAGCGGGACGCGGATAATCACTCGCGTGCTTTGCTCGGCGCTGGTCATTGCCGTTCCGCCTGGGTTGCCAATTTCCTGTTGGCGGCGGCGACGATGCCGTGGTCGAATTGCGTCTTGCGGCTGGCTCATGCAATACCTTCCTTGGATATCACGGTGGCATTCCGAGCGAAGCTGTTCGCGCAGCTTGTTGAAGCCTGCGCAGACAACGGCGCTAATCCGCATTATCGGGTGAGGAATGTATCGATCTTGAGCAATAGCGCGGTCGCGTGGAGTTTTGGAGGTAGGTAAAATGAACTAGTCGGCTAGCAATTGATTGCTAGCCGGTGTCGTTTGACGGCGTCCATATACTTGCTTTGATGGCGAAGTTGCCCATTTCCCGTGCCTGTGAGATACTTTGAAACTGCCAGCAGCATTGGCAGCGACCGCCAAAAACATCGTAAATTATTACACACACAAGTCTTGCGGCTTTCGAAGACTGTCTCAGCCCCATATTTCCTTCGTTAACACTTGCCCATGTCACTCGTCGCCCGACCACCGGTAACTCGTGAAGCACTCGAGCAACTGCTTGCCCAGCGGATTCTGGTGCTGGACGGGGCCATGGGCACAATGGTCCACGCCCTGAAGTTTAGCGAAGCCGATTTTCGCGGCCGCCAATTCGCCAGCCATCCGAAGGATTTGCGAAATTTGATCGACGTGCTGTGCCTCACTCAGCCGGAAGCAATCGAAAACATCCACCGCGCTTATTTGGAAGCGGGGGCCGACCTGATCGAAACCAACACCTTCGGCGCCACCAGCGTCGCCCTGACCGATTTCGCCTTGGAAGGCCACGTGCGCGAAATGAACCTCGCCGCGGTGGCGCTGGCCCGGCGCGCCGCCGATCATTTCACGGCTCGCAATCCGGAAAGGCCGCGGTTTGTGGCGGGCTCCATCGGGCCAACGAACAAACAGCTTTCGATCGCCGGCAATGTCGAAGATCCCGGTTACCGAGGCGCCACGTTCGATCAAATGGTCGAAACGTATTACGAGCAGGTCGAGGCACTCGTGGAAGGGGGCGTCGATCTTCTGCTGGCCGAAACTGCGTTCGACACGCTGGTGCTGAAAGCCTGCCTGTTCGCCATCGAAAAATATTTTGACGATCACGACGTGCGCGTGCCAGTGATGGCCTCGTTCACCGTGTTCAAAGATGGCCGCACGCTTTCGGCGCAAACGGTGGAGGCCTGTTGGAATTCGCTGGCGCATGTCGATTTGCTGAGCGTCGGCATTAACTGTGCGCTGGGTCCGGAGCAATTACGCCCCTACTTGGAAGAGCTTTCCCACATCGCGCCGATTTTCATCAGCTGCTACCCCAACGCCGGATTGCCCAACGCGCTGGGCGGCTTTGACGAAACGCCGCAATCGATGGCCCGGCTGCTGGGTGAGTTTGCCCGCAATGGCTGGATCAACATTGTCGGGGGTTGTTGCGGCACCACGCCGCCGCACATCAAAGCCATTGCCGATGCCGTAAATAAAGTGCCGCCGCGCCGCCGGCCAAAGGTGGAAACGCTCACCCGCCTCAGCGGGCTGGAGCCGCTCACGATTCGGCCGGAATCAAACTTCATCATGATCGGCGAGCGCACCAACGTAACCGGCAGCAAAAAATTCGCCCGCCTGGTGAAAGATGGCAAGTTTGAAGATGCGCTCGGCGTGGCCCGTGGGCAGGTCGAAGCCGGCGCCAATGTTCTCGATGTGAACTTCGACGAAGCCCTGCTCGACGGCGAAGCGGTGATGACCAAATTCTTGAATTTGCTGGCTGCCGAGCCGGAAATTGCCCGCGTGCCGATCATGGTCGACAGCTCCAAATGGTCGGTCATTGAAGCGGGCCTCAAATGCGTGCAGGGCAAAGCGATTGTTAACTCCATCAGCCTGAAAGAAGGCGAGGAAGCATTTTTACACCACGCCAAGTTGGCCCGGCGTTACGGCGCGGCTGTCGTAGTCATGGCTTTTGACGAAACCGGCCAGGCCACCGAAGTCGATCACAAGCTGAAAATTTGCCGCCGCGCTTACAAGCTGCTCACCGAGCAAATCGGCTTCCCCGGAAGCGACATTATTTTCGATCCAAACATTCTCACCGTCGGCACGGGCATCGAGGAACACAACCGCTACGCGCTCAATTATATTGAGGCGACGCGGCAAATTAAGCGCGCCCTGCCGCTGTGCAAAGTGTCCGGCGGCGTCAGTAACATTTCGTTCTCGTTCCGCGGCAACGACGTGGTTCGCGAAGCGATGCACGCCGCGTTTTTGTACCACGCCATCCGCGCCGGCATGGATATGGGCATTGTGAACGCCGGTCAACTGGCCGTGTACGAAGAAATTCCGCGCGATTTGTTGGAGCGTGTGGAAGATGTGCTGCTGGACCGCCGGCCTGATGCCACCGAGCGGCTCATTCAATTTGCCGAAACGGTGAAAAAGCAATCCGGCGGCGACACTGTGGCCGATGAAGTCTGGCGCAACGAGCCGGTCGAAAAGCGGCTCAGCCATTCGCTGGTGAAGGGCATTGTCGATTTTATTGAGTCCGACGTCGAAGAAGCCCGCCAAAAATTTCCCACGGCGCTGGAAATTATCGAAGGCCCGCTGATGGCCGGCATGCAAGTGGTCGGCGATTTATTCGGCGCCGGCAAAATGTTTTTGCCCCAAGTGGTGAAAAGTGCCCGCGTCATGAAAAAAGCCGTGGCCTATTTGCTCCCCTTTATGGAAGCGGAAAAAGCCGCCGCCGGCCTGGGAGACAAGCCGCGCGGCAAGGTGCTGCTGGCCACCGTGAAGGGGGACGTGCACGACATCGGCAAAAACATTGTCGGCGTGGTGCTCGGCTGCAACAACTACCAGGTGATCGATCTGGGCGTGATGGTTCCCTGCGAACGCATTTTAGATACCGCCCGCAAGGAAGGCGTCCACATGATCGGCCTGAGCGGGCTGATTACGCCCAGCCTGGACGAAATGGTCCACGTGGCCCGGGAAATGCAACGGCAAGAAATTGATTTGCCGCTGTTGATTGGCGGCGCCACGACCAGCGCCAAGCACACCGCCGTAAAAATTGCGCCGCAGTACAAGCAACCGACCATTCACGTGCTGGATGCTTCCCGCGCCGCCGGTGTGGTGGAAAAGCTGTTGAATCCCCAGCGGCGTGACGAACTGGTGCGCGGCAACCAGGCGGTGCAAAAGCAATTGGTGGAATCCTACAATCTGCGACAGCAAATTAAGCTGGTGCCGTATGACGAGGCGCTGGCGCACCGCTTCCAAACCGATTGGGCCGCTGTGGATGCCGCGGGGCAAATCGCCCAGCCGGCCTTCACCGGTCGGCGAGTGATCGACAACTTGCCGCTGGAAAAGCTGGTGCCCTTCATCGATTGGTCCCCGTTTTTCCTCACGTGGGAGCTGAAAGGCAAATATCCGCGGATTTTTGAAGATCCAAATGTCGGCGGCGAGGCACGCAAACTGTTCGACGATGCCCGCCGTCTGCTCGACGAAATTGTGGCGAAAAAACTGTTGACGGCCCGCGGGGTATATGGCTTTTGGCCGGCGGCTTCGCTGGGCGATGATGTGGCCCTTTACACCGATGACAGCCGCCAGCACGAACTTACGCGCTTCCATTTCCTCCGCCAGCAATGGGAGCGCAAGGGGCAACACGATTTTCTCTCGCTGGCCGATTTTATCGCCCCCGCCGAAACCGGCGTTCGAGATTACCTGGGCGCATTCGCTGTCACCACCGGACTGGGCTGCGACGAGCTGGCCAAAAAATTTGACCGCGATCACGACGATTACAACTCGATCATGACCAAAGCGCTTGCCGATCGGCTAGCTGAGGCGTTCGCGGAATATCTCCATCGGCAAGCCCGCACCGACTGGGGCTTTGGACGTAAAGAAAAACTATCGACTGATGAATTGATCGAGGAAAAATACCGCGGCATTCGCCCCGCCGCCGGCTACCCGGCCTGTCCCGACCACACCGAAAAACGCATTCTGTTCGATTTGCTCGACGCCGAACAACAGGCCGGCATCACGCTGACCGAAAGCTACGCCATGTGGCCGGCGGCCAGCGTCAGTGGGCTGTATTTTGCGCACCCCAACAGCCGCTACTTCGCCGTCGACCGCATCACCCGCGACCAGGCCGACGCCTACGCCCGCCGCAAAGGCCTGCCGCTGGCGGAAATCGAACGCTGGCTCTCGCCGAACCTTGGCTATGATCCGTGACGGATTTTCATCGCGTCGGATTTTCACCACGGAGACACGGAGGCGCAGAGCAGCTGACTATCGAATTTTTAAACCACAGAGGACGCGGAGGTGCGCAGAGGGGAACGATAAATACTTATAACAGGCTGTTTCAAAACTAGGAATCGGGTGGCTGGGGTCGACCGAAGGGAGCCCCCAGCAGCCTATTCACTGGGGGCTCGGCGGCACTCGACCCCAGCCACCCTTGAAGGAAGTCCAGTTTTGAAACAGCCTCTTAGGAAGCCAAGAAACCAGCCTCCGTGGTGAGAAGTATACTTACGGCTTTTCCGCATCGGCGCAGGTGCAAATGAACTGGCCGCAGCCGGGGCAGCCGGAGCCGTATTTTTTGGCGATGGCCTCCGTTAAATCGACGCCCGCCACGTTGGCAATGGTGGCCAGCCAGGCCAACACGTCGGCGAATTCGCCCAATCGCTCCTCGTGGGTGCCGTTTCGCAAAGCGGAAGCCAGCTCGCCCACCTCTTCCATCAGCCACATGAAGGTGCCGTCGATTCCGCGAGCCACGTCCTTTTCCAGGTACATGTCGCGGATCAGTTTTTGAAATTCGGCAATCGTGATTTTTGGAGAGCCATCAGTGTTGATCATACCCACATCTTAGCGTGCGGCTGAAAATCATTGTAGGAGGCGACGGTTTCTGTCGCCGACCATATATGCTTAGTGTTTCAACCGGTAAAACACATGGGGCAGGTCATGCCAGATGATGTTGCGCTCGAAAACGAAGCCGCATTTTTCCATCACACGCTGCGAGGCCAAATTGGTCGGCAAGGTGAATGATACAAGCTCCGGCAGGTGCAGATCGTTAAAAGCGACATTCACGCTCGCCTGAGCAATTTCCGTGGCCAGACCTTGGTTCCAGAATTGCGGGAGCAGGGCGTAGCCCACTTCTACTTCGTCATGGCCGCCGACAAATACGTTCCTCAGACCACACCGACCGACGAATAATGATTCGCCGACAACGCTGGATGGCTTGGAAAAAAGTATCCACAGGCCATAACCGTGTCGTTCGAAGTGATCCAGGTTGGCCTGAAACAACACTCGAGTTTCCTCGTCGGTGCGAGGGCCGCCAAGAGTTGCCATGACCTGCGGATTCCGATTCATCTGGCACATGTTGCCAAAATCGTCCGGCAGCATTTGCCTCCCAAGTAAGCGCGGAGTTTCGATTTCGGAAATGAATTTCATTGGGCAGGTGTTAGTGGCACGGTTGGCGAGCCGGAGGGCATTGTCATGGCAGCATGCGGCGGCATCGCCGAGGTGGTTGTGGCCGCTATCGCCAAGTTCTTCGCAACCTCCGCTTTCACTTCGGCAAAATCGTGCTCGAAGGCGGGGCTTTCGTGCAATTGGCGGACAATCGCTTGGCCCAATACCCGGCCGGCGTAAATATCGGTTTCGTAATGGCGTCCCAACATCACGCGATCCCAGCCCACTTGGCGGCCTTCGGCCAAAATGGCGTCGCGTTTATCGGGAATTGCTTCGGCCAGCAGCGCCGCCAGCACCGTGGCTTGCGTGGAATGTCCGCTAGGATAGCCGAAACTCGGATTTTTTTCGCCGTGATGCAAATCGGTCGGATCGACTTGATACGGCCGCGGCCGCTGCCAATGATTTTTGCCCACGTCGATTACTTCCTCGGTCTCTTTTTGCACGTGTTCAAAAAAAGCTGCCGTTTTCGGAAGCTTGTTGAGCTGAAATGCCGGGCCAATGGTCGACGCAAAACTGGCCACGCTGAATTTCTTTTCTTCGGCCTCGGCTTTAGCTTTTTCTTCCGCCGTGATAGTTTTATGGGCGGCGACGGTTTCCGCCAGGTCGGCAGCCTGCTCCGGCGAATCGGCAGCCGGCGGCGGCGGCAACAGCGTCAGCACATCGGGCTTGCCCGCAGGAAGGTAATGGTCTTGGGCAAAACTGGGGGATGCCGCTGCCACGACGAACAGCACCGCCAACAAACGCAAGTGGAAAGTTATGCCAGACGTGCGGCTTTGGTGAAGCATGGGGACGAAATCCTCGCAGAAAGAAACAAATGATTGATTTGGCAATTTTGGAAGAATACCGTTTGGCAAATATACGAGGTGAAAGTTAGTATTCGGTTAGTAAATTTCAGTGTTTGGTCCCTTCCTCGGCCGCTACAATAGGAACGACTTCTTGTCAAGCATCCATACAACAGATTGCAAAGCTCTGGAGGTATGGGTCGACTGCGAAAAATGTTCCTTCAACTGTACATCACCTAACACAAACACTTGGGGCTACAAATGAAAGCAATCGCGGCTTCCATCTTGGTTTTGGCCGGTGCACAGCTTTTAATTGCCGGAACGGTCGCGCCGCGGAATTCCGATGCTCTTTCGCTGATTGGCGTGCTGCTCGGACTTGCCGGATTAGTCTTGCTGGCCATCTCTTGGTTTAAGCCCAATGGCTAGCCGCAGTGCGCGACCCTATCAAATCGCCTGAATCATCAATCCAGCAGCCAACTTACCACTTCCACCAATCCGTCGCTGTCGTGGCAGGGGGCCACACGGTCGGCAGCTGAGCCGATTTATTGCACTATGGCTGGAGGTCTGTCCGATGTGGGGTCCGTTTTCATTAGCCGATCTCGATGTTGCTCTTGTAGCTGTTGATAGTAGGCTACCAATCGAGCCGGATCATGATCGAATTGCGCGGATATTCTTCGTCGCACTTCTCGAATTTCGTCAATGACCGGATCGTCTTTCATGGTTCGTTCTCCAGAAGTTCAAGCGGTGTCACAATCGCGGGGATCCACAAACCGAGTATCGTATTGACCCGACGAATATGTCCGAATTTATTTGCGTTTGCTAAATGCCGGCAATTCCAAGTAACCAAAAAATCGCACCGATGATACGACGCTAACGCCAAATGCAGTGCATCGCCAGCAGGGTCCGTCGGCATCAGATGATGATGCAAGTAAGCTTGTACAATCTCACCGATGGCATCAGTAATGGGTACGAGGGGCACGTGCTTCATCAAGTTCAGTCGCAGCGCATTGCGTTCCGGTAGCTCTCCGCCACCTAACTCATCTAACACGGCTGCACTCGAGCACAGCTCAAAACGATCGGCAGCCGTTTTCCACCATTGTTGTGTCCATTGCATTCGAGCCACGACATCTGCCGAAGTCCGAGTCTCGCAGTAGAAACTTGGAATGGTGGTTTCGACATAGACTAGAGGCTTAATCATGCAAGTGGTTCTCTGTTACAGGCTGGACATTGGATAAACGCCTGGCCGGCCAATCAATTATACGTGATCTTAGGCTGCCAGCAGTAAACGCCCGACTGGTGCTCGCTCAATCCAGCAGCCAGCGGACCACTTCGACCAGGCCGTCGCTGTCGTGGCAGGGGGCGACACGGTCGGCAGCGGCTTTTAGCTCGGCCACGGCGTTTCCCATCGCCACGCCCAAGCCGGCGCCACGGACCATGGGAATATCGTTCACGTCATCGCCGACGGCGCAAATTTCTTCATCGCCAATTCCCCAATCGCGCGCTAAATGCTGCACGGCCGACCATTTGCTCACGCCTCCAGGCTCAATTTCACAAAACCAGCCCGTATAAAATGGGCTCTTCAAAATGTGAACGTACAAATCAGCGCCGAATTTTTGAACCAGCCGCTGGCCCAATGCTGCCATCGTGGGACGAGCCGCCATGGCAAACCCGGCGAAAATTCCCGGCGGCGGCGCACGCATTAAATTCGGCCACTGGCGGCCGCAACCCACGTTGCGAGCGAAGTATTCGGCCAAATCAGTTTGATTCGTGCCGTTCACGTCCAGCCGCGGGCAATAAAAATCGAAGCCCTCGGAAAACGTATCGGCATACAGCACCGCATCGTGACCGGCGGCCGCGACCATCGACAATACCTCTTCCAGCACGCCGGGCAAAAACTCGGCGCAAAACAGCGTGCGATGGTCGAGCGGATCTTTAATGATCGCGCCGCTGGCGGAAATCAGCGGCACATCCAGCTTCAACGGTTCCACCAAATGCAGCGCTTTAGAATACCGCCGCCCGGTGGCCAGCACCACGCGAATGCCCGCCTCGCAAGCCCTGCGAATGGCGGCGCTGGTAGCCGGCGTTAGTTCATCGCGGCTATTGACCAACGTGCCGTCGATATCCAAGGCCAGAAGTTTGAAGCGCGACATCAGAATTGGATTCACTCGGCATTCGCCATGGCCGCCAGTTGGATCACGCTGCGGTCGTGCTCTTTTTCCAGATAGGTGCGGCCCTTTTTCACGTTGATGTGGTCCCACGGCAGGCGGTCGCCAATTTCGGCCGGGCGATGAACAAGCTCGTCGAAATTCAGCCCGCAATCGGCCAGCGTTTGCCACCACAGTTGCGGATTCAAATGCTCGCTCCAACTATCCAGCCGGGCCCCGCGCTGCCAGGCGAGTTCCACCACCTGGGCCACGCGCCGATCGCCGCGGCTCAATAATCCTTCGAGCAAACTCGTTTCCACGTGATGGCACTTCACTTGCACGGCCCGAATTTTTACGCGCCGCTTGAGATACTGATGGGCCCAATGAAAATACTCGCGCCGCTGCATGGCGTTCCATTGATACGGCGTGTGCGGCTTGGGGACGAAGTTCGACACGCTGGCCGTCACCTTGGCGTAGCGGCCGCGAACTTCCCGACCAATTTCGGCAATGGTTTCCGCCATCTCGACAATGCCGTTCAAATCGACTTCGCGCTCGCCGGGCAAACCGCACATGAAGTACAGCTTGACTTTGTCGATGCCGTTTTTGAACGCCTCGCGGCAACCGTCGAACAAATCTTGATTGCTGATTTTTTTGCGAATTTGCTCGCGCATGTCATCCCGGGCCACTTCCGGCGCCAACGTCATGCCGGAATGCCGCTCCGTGCCGATGAGCGAAGCCACGACTTTCAGCGCCTCGTTCACGCGCAAGCTAGGGAAGGCAATGCTCACACCCAAGGGGCCAAACACTTCTTTCATTCGCCGCACCAGTGGCTCGAAGTAGGGATAATCGCTGGTCGAAAGCGAGAGGAGCGAAACTTCGTTATGGCCCGTGCGGTAGTACGATTCCAATGCTCCCTGCACGATGGTTTCCACTTCCCGAATGCGCAGCGGCCGCTTGATGACCGTGCTTTGGCAAAACCGGCACTGCCACGGGCAGCCGCGCATAATTTCGATGGCGATGCGGTCGTGCACGCATTCCACATACGGCAAAATGGGAGCCGTGGGGAGCGGCATGGCGTCCAGGTCGCTAATGACCGAGGGCTCGATCGTTTCCGGCACGTCGCTGCGGGTGCGGTTGATGGCGGCGATGCGCCCATTGGCAAAGTATTCCGGCTCATAAAACCTTGGAACGTACACGAAGGGAAACTTGGCAGCGAGCTGGGCGAGGACGGATTCGCGAGAATCAATCGTTGCATCAGCGCGAGCAGCGGTCGCGGCTTTATAGTTGAGCCACTCGTCGCAAATGAGCGGCAGGCTGGGCTCGCCGTCGCCGGTGACGAATAAATCGATAAAGGGCGCCAGCGGCTCCGGATTTTGCGCACAGGGTCCGCCGGCAATGACCAACGGATGGCTTAGCGTACGCTCCGTGCTATGCAGCGGAATGCCTCCCAAATCGAGCATCGTCAGCAGATTGCTGGTGCAGATTTCGTATTGCAGCGTGAAGCCCAGCACATCGAACTGCGACAGCGGCGTGAACGTTTCCAGGCTGTACAGCGGTTTGTCGTGCTGGCGGAGCTGCGCCTCCATGTCCAAGGCTGGCGTAAAAGCCCGTTCGCAGGCCCAATCGTCCCGGCTGTTCATCTGCGTGTACAACACTTGCAGGCCGTGATGGCTCATGCCGATGGTGTACAAATCGGGAAAGGCAATGCACAGTTTGCCGCGCACGCTGCGATGGTCTTTGCGAACCATGTTCAGCTCGCCCCCCACGTATTGCGCTGGCTGTATTACCCGCGGCAAAATGAAGCGGGTGACAAACTCTTTAAGTTGGGTGTTAAGCATGGAACCGATTATCGCAGATTTTTTGGTTGCGATTCAACCCGAAGGGTGTTCCGCAACAAAAGATAATCCCTAGAATTGTGGAAACAAGTTGCTCATTTTGGAGAAGAGTGCCTGCATGCCCGATTTTGTCACGGTCGCCAAGGTTGGTTCCATTCCCGAAGGGCAGGGGATTACCGTGACTGTGGGGGAGCGATTGGTGGCCGTGTTCAATTCCGGCGGGCAATACAGGGCCATTGACGATACTTGCCCGCACATGGGGGCCTCGCTGGGCGCCGGCGAAGTGTGCGATGGCGTGGTGACTTGCCCCTGGCATGCCTGGCGATTCAAAGTGTGCGACGGAACCTGGGCCGACAGCCCGAAAATCAAAATCGACAGTTTCGACGTGCGCGTGGTGGGGGACGAAATTCAGGTGGCCAGTGAGCCGCGCCCTAAAACTTAACCACAGAGGACACAGAGGAACGCAGAGGGAATACAAATATAAATCCCTCAGCGTTCCTCTGTGTCTGTGGTAAAATCAATTCGGTCGCACTGTTCAAACCGTAATTTTGCCGCCGGGCTCGGGCGTTTCGGGAGTGGCTTTGGTTTGCGAGCGCACCAGTTCGGCCCACGCTTTCACGTCCTGCTTAATTGGCGGCCAGGTGTTGAAGTGGCAGGGAATTACGCGCTTCGGCCGGAGCAGTTTAATTGCTTCCACGGAATCTTCCGGACCCATGGTGTAGGTATCGCCAATGGGAAGAATTGCCACGTCGAGCCCGCCAGCGCCGTAAAGCTGCATGTCGCCGAATAAAGCGGTGTCGCCGGCAATGTAAATTTTCGCGCCGTCCAAGGTGAGCAAAAAACCGGCCGGGTTGCCGCCATACGTGCCGTCGGGCAGCGTGGAAGTATGATGGGCAATGGTCATTTTCAATTTTCCGAACGGCAGCGTGGTCCCACCCCCAAGATTCAGACCGATTGGGTTCTTCAGGCCTTGCTTGGTTAACCACTGCGAAATTTCAAAATTGCTGATGACGGTAGCGCCCGTGCGCTTGGCAATTTTGACCGCATCGGCAATGTGATCGAAGTGGCCGTGCGTAATCAGGATGAAGTCGGCCTGCACGCTGTCCGCTTTGACCGGCGCAGCAGGGTTGTCGTCCAAAAACGGATCGACCAGCAGCGTGTGCTTGCCCGTGCTGATGGAAAAGCAGGCGTGGCCGAACCAGGTAATTTCGATGGACATGAGAAGGAGTGAGGGGTAAGGAGTGAGGGGTGAGTCGTGAGAAATTTGGCCCGGCTTTAAAGCTTATTTAATTGCCAGCATGCTTGTTCTATGGGCCCCAACGGGGCAACCGAAAACAGCCCAGGCCAAGCGTAAGCGTCGGCCTGGGAAAAGTGCGCTCCTCAAACATGAAAAGCCCAACGGGGCGGCACAAAATACGCTAGCAGTTAAATATCCTTATTTTCCGGGGGGTGATTAAGCAAAAAGCAAAAGATGTTCCACGGCAGAAGCCAGATGATGCATTTCAATCAATTGCCCGACGGCCCCTTCATCGACCAGCGGAATCTTCACCAGCGCGGTGAACTTTCCATTGGCGGTTCGCGCAGTTCGCACTGCTTTTGCGTTTTCGGCAGCCAAATCGGTCAGCAACTGCTCTTTGCAATTCCGACGGTCCATCGATCCGCTGCCGGCGGCTATTTTAACGGATAATCGGTCGGTACGGCTACCTTGTGGCAGCCACTGAATCAGAAGTAAAGACTGACGATGGCTGCATTCAGAGCCGGACAGTTGCCGAGCTAAAGGCGCCAATTCCGTAGTCGCAGGCTCGATTTGGCAGCTCCGATCTCTAAAGCGCTTGGCCAGCAAATGCCAGAGACCAGCCAAATCGAGCGGCGGATTATTGCCCACAGGCGCTGTGGCAAATCGTTCCGCCATGGCTTGTGCGCCGTGGAGCAGTTTCACAACATCCAGCCCGATCACCGAGCCGGCGAATAACACGCCCGCCTGAAAATGAGCAGCCGAATTTGATTCGGCCAAATCAATTCGCGCCATGCCAATTTGCTCGGCCAGCGCTACCAGCGGCGACTGTTGCGGACCAATCGCCACGGCAAGTTGCACTTCGCCAGCGGCGGTGGTGGTCGATTGCAGCTGATCCCACAGCAGACTGAACAGCCCGGCGAGCAGTTGCCTTGGATCTTGTTCTCCGCGGGCGGGACTGACGATATTTTCATCCAGCGCAACGATTCCCCAGCGCTCATCAACGGTCTGCAGCAAGCGGCCATGAGGCAGTATTTCCAGCAGAGCCTGTAGGGCATCATTATCGGGCAGCGCGGGCACGAAATAAATTCGGGGTCTGCCGCCGCGCTGGCCGCGTGAGAGGTCGTTGTGATGCGGATGGCCACACGCCGTAAATAGCGAGCTTGCCGCAGCGACCAGTCGCGGCGGCCCGAGAACCACCACACGATCTACCGTTTCTCGCAGCTGCTTGGCCACCGCCAATATTTGCCCCAACAAGCTGGTTTTCCGCTGGCGGTGATAATCGGCCAAAATGTGCTGTGGTTGCTTCCAACCCGAATTATCAGCGGCAGACGGATTATCAAGCAACGCCTGGCGCGCCCGTTCCAATTGCGGACCAAACTGCAATAATTCAGCTCGGCCCACGCCCTGCTCGAAAGAAAACGCCGCCGACAGGTCGATTTCCAGCGGCAGTAGTTTGGGTTGAATTCGCGTGGGGCACATAAGTGCGGCGTTTTCCAGCCGACGGCCAGAGTCCCCGTCGCTGGCCAAAAATTCCTGGTTCCCCTTGCACGGCCGCAAGTTTTTGTTACCACAATGAAGTGCAGCATACGGCCTGCGAAACGATTTGCAATAATGAGATTTCCAAATGTCCGATTTCGTGCGCGTCGCCAGTGTGACGGAGCTAGGCGATCCTGCTAAAATGCTGGTGGAGGTGGACGAGCGATTGGTGGTGCTATTTCGGGTCGGCGGCAAGTTTTACGCGCTGGATGATGTTTGCACACACGATGGCGGTCCCCTGAGCGAAGGCGCCCTCGATGCCACAGCCTGCACCATTGCCTGTCCGCGGCATGGAGCAAAGTTCGACATTCGCAATGGCGCCGCGCTAACCATGCCGGCCACCCAAGCCACCGAAGCCCACGAGGTGAAAGTGACTGGCGACGATGTATTTGTCAAACTTCACGACTAAAATAGCGGTGAAACTGTAGTATTCTCCGTCGCGCGAAGCGATGATTCATGGTGATGCGATGCCCATAACCGAAGATGCCGTCCGAGAAGCGCTGAAGCAGGTGATCGATCCAGAGTTGTTTGTCAACATTATCGACCTGGGGTTGGTCTACACGGTAAACGTGGAGCCCGTCGGCGATAAGGAGAACATCAAAATCGAAATGACCATGACCAGCCCAGCCTGTCCGGCCGGGCCGCAATTAATTGGGCAAAGCAAGCAGGTGTTGGGAGCGTTGGCAGGGGCCGGCGAAGTCGAAGTGAAGCTGGTGATGTCGCCCCCTTGGTCGCCTGATTTAATGACCGAATCGGCCCGCGATCAATTGGGAATTTTTTGAACAGTTGCCGGGCGAGAAGTATCCTGTAAGTTAAGGTTCGAAGCGGGCGCAGCCAGGGCTGCGAATTTAGGGCGGCGCGAATTTGGGGCAGGGCGAAGTCAGGCAGCGTAAGTCAGGCAGCGTAAGTCAGGCAGCGAACAGAAGCGGCGGGCATAGGGGGGTCGTTCATCATGCGCGAGTGCGCAGATTCTACAGACCCAGAGGATCATCATGACCAAGCTTTCTCAGATCGTATGGTTGGCCGTGGCCATCGCGTCGATTTCCGTTTCCGCCGCGCTCTCTTCTTCCACCGCTGCAGAAAATAGCAGTTCCAGCGCGAACGCCAAAGCCGTGGAGGACAAAGTCAACGCGCTGCTTTCGCAAATGACGCCGGAAGAAAAACTCGGCCAAATAGTGCAGGTCGATTCCGGCGCGTTGGTAGACAAAGGCGATGTCGCCAAATATTTTTTGGGTTCCGTGCTTAGCGGCGGCAGTTCCGATCCGCCCAACCACGACAACACCGGCAAAGCCTGGGCGAATTATTACAACGAGTTTCAGAAGCAAGCCCTGAAAACGCGGCTGAAAATTCCCATCATCTACGGCGTCGACGCCGTCCACGGGCACAGCAATATCGACGGCGCCGTCATCTTCCCCCACAACATCGGCCTGGGGTGCACGCGCAATGCGGATTTAATCGAACGGGCCAGCCGCGTCACGGCTGAAGAAATGGCCGGCACCGGCACCAACTGGGCCTTTGCGCCGTGTATTGCCGTGGCGCGCAATCCGCGCTGGGGCCGCACGTATGAAAGTTTCGGCGAATCGCCCGATGTCGTGGCCCCGCTGGGTGCTGCGTCGGTCCGCGGTCTTCAAGGGAAGAGTTTAGCCGATCCCACTTCGGTCGTCGCCTGTGCCAAGCATTACCTGGCAGATGGCGGCACCACCAACGGCAAAGATCAGGGCAATACCGAGTGCGACGAAGCCACGCTGCGAAAAATTTATCTGCCGGGTTATCAAGAGGCCGTGAAGGCCGGCGTTGGAACCATCATGGTTTCATTCAGCAGTTGGAACGGCAAAAAAATGCACGGCAATAAGTATTTGCTCACCGAAGTGCTGAAAGGCGAGCTCGGCTTCCCGGGCTTTTTAATTTCCGATTGGGCCGCCATCGATCAGCTTTCGTCCGATTACAAAAATGACATCGAGCAATCCATCAATGCCGGGCTGGACATGATCATGATTCCCTATCCGCCAGGCCAAAAGAACAACTACGTGGAGTTTTTGAAAGATCTGAAAGAACTCGTCGACGAAGGCCGTGTGCCGCAAAGCCGCATTGACGATGCCGTGCGGCGCATTTTGCGGGTGAAGTACCAAACGCGACTGTTCGAGCAGCCGCTGGCCGATCCGGCGTATCTGGACAAAATCGGCTCCGCGGAGCATCGGGCCGTAGCGCGCGAGTGCGTGCGGCAATCGCTGGTGCTACTGAAAAACGAAAATCATGCGCTGCCGCTGAAAAAAGACATCAAGCACTTGCACGTGATGGGCAAAGGGGCTGACGATATCGGCATTCAATGCGGCGGCTGGACCATCGATTGGCAGGGTAAGCCGGGAATGGTTACCCATGGCGGCACCACGATTTTATCGGCCCTTCGCAAAGTCGTGCCCGATGCTTCGCGAATCACTTTTTCCGCCGATGACAGCGGCGGCGAAGGGGCCGATGCCGTGTTGGTGGTGATTGGCGAAATGCCGTATGCCGAAGGGCCCGGGGATCGCAAAGATTTAGCCCTCAGTCAATCTGATTTGGATCTGGTGGAGAAAGCCAAAAAATTGGGCGTACCGGTCATCACGATGCTGCTTTCCGGCCGACCGATGATTTTGGGCAAGGCTTTGGATCACAGCGATGCCTTCGTGGCCGCCTGGTTGCCCGGCACCGAAGGAGATGGCGTGGCCGACGTGCTGTTCGGCGCTTATAAGCCGACCGGCAAGCTCTCTCAAACCTGGCCCGCCAGCATGGATCAGGTTCCGCTGCACGCCGGAGACGCCAATGCCGACAAAGCGCTGTTTCAGTATGGGTACGGATTGAGTTATTGAGTTGCGCGGCTTTAAAGCTCACGATTTTCTACAATTCGATCAGCTGCAACGAGGAACGTGCATGCCCGGCTCGCCGTGGTTAGTGAATCGCCGGGAAGTGCTGGCTTCTGCCGCGGCGATGGCGTTTGCGCCCGCGTTTTCGGCACTAGCGGCCATGACCCGGCAGCCCACGGTTTCTGCGGCGCTGGAAAAGCCGCTGCGCTGGATTCAATTGGCGCTGGTGGAAAAAGATCCGGCCACATTCGACCCCGCCTGGTGGCTGGATTTTTTCCAGCGGACCAGCGCCCAAGGCGCCTGTATTTCGGCGGGCGGCATGTGCGCGTTCTATCCCACCGATGTTCCCCATCATCACCGCAGCGACTGGCTCGGCGATAAAGACACCTTTGGCGATTTAGTGAAAGGGTGCCGCAAGCTCAACATGTCGGTCATCGCCCGAGTCGATCCGCATTGCATTCGAGACGAAGATGCCCAAGCGCATCCCGAGTGGGTAGCAGTCGATGCCAACAGCCAAAAAGTGCGGCACATGGTCATGAAAGATCGCTGGCTAAGCTGCGCACTGGGCCCGTGCAATTTCGAGTTTATGCCGCAAGTGCTCGCCGAAATTGTCAGCCGCTATGGCGTGGATGGCATTTTCGCCAACCGCTGGGCCGGGCACATCACCTGCTATTGCGATTCGTGCAAATCCAATTTCAAGCAAGCCGCTGGTTTGGAAGCGCCCTTGAACGCACAACAACCCGGCTGGGCGGAGTTCCAGCATTGGCGAAATCAGCGGCTGTTCGAGGTTTGGGATGCCTGGGACGCCGCGGTGCAAAAGATCAATCCCGAGGTATGCTGCCTGATGAACATGGGGGGCGCCAACAAGCGCGAAATGACCGAAATCGGCCAGCGTGCTCACATGGTCGCCGCCGATCGGCAAGGCCGCAACTCCGCCGTCTTGCCCCCCTGGGCGGCCGGATGGAACGCCAAGGTATTTCGCAGCGTGATGGATAATCGTCCGGTGGCGGGCATCACCAGCGTCGGCAGCGACGATGCCCATCGCTGGAAAGATTCGGTCCAAAGCCCCGCCGAACTGCAGTTGTGGATGCATCAGTGCATTGCCCAGGGCATGCGCCCGTGGGTCGTCAAGTTTTGTGGGACGCTTTACGACCGCCGCTGGGTTCCGCCGGTGGAAGCCGCGTACGCCTGGCATGCGGCAAACGAAAAATATTTGCGCAACACGCGAAACTTGGCCCGGGTGGGCGTGGTGTGGTCGCCGCAAACTTCCATTGCCATCGGCGCCATGCCGACCGAAGCCAGCCAAATGGGAATTTACCAAGCGCTGGTGGAAGCGCGCATTCCGTTTGAAATGGTTTACGAGCAACTGCTTGATCCAGACAACACGGAGCAATTCAAGCTGCTCATCTTGCCGAACATTGCGGCTCTTGCGGACGATCAGTGCGAGCATATTCGCCAGTTCGTCCAGCGCGGCGGCAGCATTTTGGCCACCTACGAAACTTCGCTGTACGACCAGGCTGGAAAAAAGCGCAGCGATTTTGGATTGGCCGACGTGTTCGGCGTCGGCTACAACGGCAAAACCGAGACGCTGGTAAAAAACTCGTACATCAACCTCGAGCATGACACGCGGCATGAAATTCTGCACGGCTTTGAAGAGGCCGGCCGCACGATCAACTCCATCGGGCATGCGGAGGTTAAGCCCACACTTTATTTTGGCCGCGCGCCGTTAACCCGGGTGCCATCGTACCCCGACTTGCCGATGGAAGATGTGTATCCGCGCGAGCCCAAAACAGACATTCCCGAAGTTTACTTGCGCGAAGCCGGAGCCAGCCGAGTCGCTTATCTCCCCGGCAACCTTGACCACACGTTTCGGGAAGTACTCGATCCGGATCACGGCCGCTTGATCGGCAATTTGACCCGCTGGGTGCTGAATGAGCCCGATGTGGTGAGCGTCAGCGGGCCCGGCGTGGTCGATGTTTCCGTTTGGCAGCAGGAAAACTCACTGACCGTGCATCTGGTGAATTTAACCAATCCGATGATGATGAAGGGGCCCATTCGGGAATTATTTCCCATCGGTCCGCAGCAGCTTAGCATGCGATTGCCGCTAGGTCGCCGGCCGCGGAACGTGCGGTTGTTGGTCGGCCAGACCGATGCCAAGCCGAACGAATCGGGGGGCGTGTTGAAAGTGACGGTTCCATCGGTGACCGATCATGAGGTTGTGGCGGTGGAATTTTAAGGCAGAAAGCAGAAAGCAGAAAGCAGAAAGCAGAAGGCAGAAAGCAGAAAGCAGAAAGCTGAGATAAGTGCGGCCGCATGATTTGGCTTCAAACGTACAATCCCACCGGCTTGCTGTGGCTTTCCACACTGGTTGCCATTGCACCGGCCGTCGTTTTGTTGGGAGCGCTAGGCTGGCTCCGTTGGTCGGCTCCCAAAGCGGCGGCGGCAGGCTTGTTCACGGCGCTAGTGGTGGCGATCGCCGTGTACGGCATGCCCTGGAAATTGGCCGCGGCGGCTGCGGTGCTGGGCGCTGGCTTTGGCTTGTTTCCCATCGGCTGGATTGTGTTCACGGCGGTGTTTTTGTACGTGCTAACCGTCGAAGCCGGCGAGTTTGAAAAAGTAAAGGCCTCGGTGGTGGCGCTCTCGCCCGATCGGCGATTGCAGGCGCTGCTAATCGCTTTCAGCTTTGGGGCCTTTATCGAAGGAGCAGCCGGATTTGGCACGCCGGTCGCCATTTCGGCGGCGCTGCTCATTGGCGCAGGATTTCCCCCACTGTATGCCGCCGGACTCACGTTAATTGCCAATACCGCGCCGGTGGCTTTCGGCGCATTGGGCACGCCCATCCTTACGCTGGCGAAAACCACGGGCTTGGATGTCGGCAAGCTTTCCGCCATGGCCGGCCGCCAGTTGCCGCTGTTTTCTTTGCTGGTGCCGGCGTGGCTGGTTTGCACGATGTCAGGCTGGAGCGGGTTGTGCGGCGTGTGGCCGGCGGTTTTGGTTTGCGGCGGGACATTCGCGGCGGTGCAATTTGCGGTGTCGAATTTTTTAGGGCCCGAGCTGGCCGATGTCGCCGGTGGATTGACATCGCTGGCCGTTTTGGCGGTGATGCTGCGGTTCTGGCGGCCACAGAAGGTGTGGCGATTTGCGGGCGAAACCGGCGACGAAGCCGCACCGATTATCGCCGAAAACGGTCCGGCTGCCATTGGCAATCGCTACGGTTACACTCGCCGCGAAATTATTCGTGCGTGGATTCCCTGGATCATTCTTTCCGTTTGCGTGTTTGCCTGGGGAGAACCGCACGTGCAGGCTTTTTTGAATCGCCATGGAGAAGAACGCTGGGCCATGCCCCATTTGGACCAGCAGGTGCAGCCCGATGCGTCGGTGATCGGCGGCGACGGGAAGCCGAAAGCTGCAGAATTTCGCTTCAATTGGCTGAGCGGCACCGGGACAGGCATTTTTGTGGCGGCGATTTTATCGGCCTTGTGGATGCACATTTCTCCGGTGCGGTTTTGCCGTTTATTGATGCACACGCTGTATCGCTTGCGCTGGCCGCTGTTCACCATCGCTTGTATGTTGGCGATTGCTTTCACCACTCAGTACAGCGGCACGGATGTCACCTTGGGGTTGGCGTTCACGCACACGGGCGTGCTCTATCCGTTTTTTGCCGCACTCTTAGGATGGCTGGGCGTGGCGCTCACAGGAAGCGACACTTCCAGCAACGCGCTGTTTGGCAATTTGCAACGCATTACCGCGGAACGTTTGAGCTTGAACCCCATTCTGATTTGTGCCGCCAACAGCACCGGAGGCGTCATGGGGAAGATGATCGATGCCCAAAGCATTGTGGTTGCTTCCGCGGCCACCGGACAGGAGGGAGAGGAAGGACAAATCCTGCGTTTTGTCTTTTGGCACAGCGTGGCGCTGGCAACGCTGGTCGGCATATTAACCCTGGTGCAGGCTTATTTGCTGCCCGGCATGGTGCCGAAGTGACGGTTCGCTAAATGCGACTGGGGTGGCCGGGGTCGAGGCCGCCGAGCCCCCGGAATGCAGGCCGCTGGGGGCTCACTCCGTTCGACCCCAGCCACCCAAAAATGAAATTAAGCGACAACTTACACTTCGCTGTCCAGCGCGTAGATGCTGCGGCCGCCATCGACCGGCAGGCACGCGCCGGCGACAAAATCGTTCTCGATAAAGTGCAGCACCGCTTGAACGATATTCTGCGGGCTGCCTTCGTGTTTGACCAACGTGGCCTGAATGGCTTGCTCTCGTTCGGCGGCTGGCAAATCGGGCGGAAGCAAAACGGGCCCGGGCATAATACAATTTACCCGCACGCGCGGATTACGAGTTCCCAGTTCGACGGCCATCGTCCGAGTGAGTGCGGGAATAGCGCCCTTGGACGGAAAATAGGCGGCGTAATTCACATAGGGCCGAACGGTGGCCCAATCGCCGAAGTTGACAATGGCGCCGCCGTCAGCCTGTTTCGCCATGGCCAGCCCGACATGCTGGCAGCACAAAAAGGTTGCCAACGTGTTGGTTTCCAAAAAACCGCGTACATCGGCGGCGGTGACATCTTCCAGCGGCTTGCTTTTCCAGGCGGCGGCGGTGTTCACCAGCACATCGATGCGGCCGAATTTGGCCAGCACCGCTTGGGTGAGCATGCGAACCGATTCTTCGTCCGTCAAATCGGCGCCGAACGCTTCGGCCTCGACATTCAGCGTGCGCAAATGCCGGACGGTTTCCGCAGCTTCCGTGGCAGAACTGCGGTAATGCACGGCGATGGCGTAATTCCGTTTTGCCAATGCCTCCGCAATATGCCAACCTATGCGACGCTTGCCACTGCCAGTAATTAAGGCCACTTTTGCCGGTATCATGCGGCTATTATCGTGCAGATTCGCTGAGATTGCGATGCCCGGTCGCCTTACGGTTGTGTCGCGCTGGGAAAAACGTCGGGGTAAAACTTTCAATGCCGCTAGCACCCGCAGGTTACGGCAACTGCCTGATAAAATTCACTTGCGGAATATTGGGAATTGTTTAGTATTAAGCTAGGGCAGGCACTATTCCTTCCAACCCAGAGGATTCGAGGAGTGTTGACCGAAAAAGAGGTTTCCGGGAGCTGGCACACTTTGTTCAAAGGTGGCGCATACACTGACGATACGTTTGCCAAGGCTCAAGAATTGCTCGACGAGTTGCGTGCGGAAAGCCCTCTGCGGCATCGCCTGCAATGTGAACTCGACGAGCTGCGAAAGCTGCAAATCTCCCAAAACTGAAGCGGCAAACGGCTAAGCTGCAATCGAATGAACGCGGCGACTTACCGATTGAAGGTAATGCCGAGGTTGATGCCGTTCGTGAAGAACACATCGTTCTTGTTGAAATTATTAATCTGTAGTGCCGGCAGCACGTAATCGATTCTCCGGCTGGCACGGCTGATGCCGCCGCCCAAAATGGCGTTATAACCCGCCTGAATGGCTACGGCCTTCGTGAGTTGGTAATTCACGTTCACACGCAATTCACCCACGGGCGAGAATGTTTCATCGTACTTCCAACTGGCAAATGACGTGCGCACTAGGAGCAATGGCTCATTAATGGGATCGACCGTCAGCGGATTCAACGCCGAAGCAATTTCGCCGTTCAAGTGCGTCGATTGGAAGTTAATGGCCGCCATGAAGCGTCCTTCGCATTGAATATTGAACCGGGCCACCTCGTGGCTGTAACGGAAGCCGAGTTGCGGGCCGAACATGTTGTTGTCGACCGTGGTGTCCCAGAAGCTGGCACCCGGCAACCCGACAGGCACTGTGCCATTACTGGGTGTATCGTTAATCGCCAGGACGTCGAACACGTCGCGAAATAGCAGCCACCGCACTCCGAAGAATCCGTCCCATACGCCGTACTTGGTGGTTGGGTAACGCCAGGTGCGATCGATTTCCGTGCCAACCATGCTGGTTTGATTGATTGCGGTAATGGAATTGAATAGCGGCACCAGGGCCACTTCATCGCCGAAATCGGTGAAGCCGGCGTAAGTTGTCGGAGTGATACTCCCCGGTGGCGCCAAATTGAAGTTCAAATTGGCCGGGAGTGGTCGGCCAAACACGCCGAATGTCCCTGCCGGGAATTTGCCCGGCGGCGGATTGAATAGGGTTGCACTGTTCAAGTCGTCGTCGACGCCGTCGCCATTGGTGTCGACAAAGCCAAACAACAATCCTTGAGGATCGCGGAATATTATGGTTTGGCCCGCGGGAAGTCCTCCGACAGTCGCCGCCGTGCTGCCGGCAATCATTTGCTGCGTTTGCTTTTGCAGATTCATAATGCTGACGAGCCAGCCCTTGTTGTCTTCCATGAAGCCCAATTCATAACGGTTTCCCCAAACTTGGTCGGCCTTGATGAATCCGGTATCGGCCGTGCTCGCATAAGGGGTAACAATGAGGCTCGGGTTTTGGGCGGTGGGATCGAATTGCGGCGGTCCGTTGAAGAACCCTAGCGCGGTTCCGCCTTGGCCAATCGGCGTGCGGCGGGGACCGGAAATCGACCAGTACAGCCGATCGTACTGGAAGAAAAATCCTTCGTTGGGCCGCGGCCAATCTGCGTACGCGCTAAGATCCGGCGGGGCGAACAAATCCAAATCGTAACGCACGTTGCTGGGGCCAAACGGCGTCCAATCTTGGGCCCGCGCAGAACCAATGCCGACCAGGACAACGGTCGTCATCAACAGCCACATCTTTAGGCGAGCTAGCTGCATAGTTGACCTGCACCTCGAAATAACCTAACGGCGGTTAGCGCAATGGGCTCTTTTTGGAAAGTCCGCGCTTTCAGCGTGACGGTAGTATCGGTAATGCCTCCTGGGAGAGTTGATAAACTTTGGCAAAGTTTGCCGGAAATACGGCTTGTAGCACGGAATTGGCTGGGGAGCTGGAGAAGAAAAATCGAATGGAGCAGAAAAAGGCCGCCAATTACGCCCGTGAAGGCTGCTAGCAAAGTCTTTTCGCTTGCCAGAAGAGGGCTGCAGCGCGCAGCGAGCGTAACCGCGGCGGAGGGCCATCATAGGGAGAGCCGCGGTGAAGGTAGTGGGACAATTCAGATAACCCTACTGTGGCAGTCGGGCGCTTCTGCCAGCAGCGTGATGAGCCGCCCGAACGCCGCACAGTATTTTGCCTCCCGTGCCAGATAGCGTCTTTTCTCGTTGTTTACGGCATGCAAACAACCCGGCAGCAGCATAAGTTGTCTATCCCATCAGGACGGCATATACTCCAGCAGGCCCCGGGGCATGCCAGCAGCAGATTTGCCTATCCCGGTAAAAATTCCGCCCCCACATTGCCGAGCGGTCCCATGTCAGCACCCCAGTCCCGAAAAATTTGGATTGTTTTGCCACTGGCGCTGGTGGCAACCGTGTGCGTCGCCACGTGGATTGCACTTGCTCAGTCTCCCCAGAATCGTCCCGATGCCGCCAAGACAACCGCGCACAATAAAAATCAGTATGTCCGGGTAAAATATGACGAGCATGGAAATCCGCTGGCGCTGGAAACTTCCATTGTCCACTTGGTTCCCGTGGGAAACGATCGGCCTGGTTTGCAGGTCGATTTGGTCAGCGCCGTGCACGTGGCCGAACCAAATTTCTACGCCGCGCTGAACAAGCAGTTCGAAAATTACGATGTGGTGCTGTACGAGCTGGTCGCCCCCGAGGGAACCGTCATTCCCAAAGGCGGGCCCGATCGCAACCGGAATCTGCTTTCGTCGCTGCAAAATGCCATGAAAGATTTGCTGGAGTTGGAATACCAGCTCTCGGGCATCGATTACACCAAACAGAATTTTGTGCACGCCGATTTTTCGCCCGATCAGTTTGCCCAGTCGATGAAAGATCGAGGCGAAAGCTTTTGGACCATTTTCATGCGCTTAATGGCGGCCGGCATGGTGAAGCAAGCCAGCAATCCCGGGAAAGCCGATGAGTTGGATGTGCTGTTGGCGCTGTTCGATCACGATCGGGCGGTTAAGCTCAAGCGGATTATGGCCGAGGAGTTTTCCGACATGGATACCATCATGACGGCCTTCAACGGTCCCGACGGCTCCACACTCATTACCGAGCGAAATAAAGCGGCACTCAAAGTGCTGGGCGAGCAAATTGCGGCGGGAAAGAAAAAAATCGCCATTTTTTATGGCGGGGGCCACATGCCCGACATGGAGCCTCGCGCATGCGCCGAGTTTCACTTGCAGCGCGCGGGGGAAGATTGGCTGGAAGCCTGGAATTTGCGGGACAAGAAATAGCGGCATTGTCGTGTCCGCCCTTGGTCCACCGCTTTCTATCTTCTGCATTCTGCCTACCGCTTACCACCTTCTGCCTACCGCTTACCACCTTCTGCTTTACACATCTGCTCCGATGTCGCATACTATTTCGCGCGGAAATGGCGATAATTTGCGGCAGCCTCCACCAGCCCTGCCGGCAACGCCGCTCACGACGGAGTGACAGTTACGCCCGGCACGGAGTTGCCCATGCCCCGACTTTCGATGAATGAAATGACGACCTACCGTTGGTCGTTCGAGGAAGATGTGCGGCACTACTGCGCTGCCGGCATTCCAGCCATTGGCGTGTGGCGGCGCAAGCTTTCCGATTTTGGCGAACAGCGCGGCATCGAGCTGCTCAAACACTCGGGCTTAGCGGTTTCCAATCTGTTGTGGGCCGGCGGCTTCACGGGCAGCGAAGGGCATACCTACCGTGAAAGCATCGACGACGCCGTGGATGCCATTCAACTGGCCTCGGCCATGCAAGCCAAATGCCTGGTCATTTACAGCGGGGCCCGGGCCGGCCACACGCACAGCCACGCCCGGCGGTTGCTCACCGGGGCGCTGAAAGAATTGGGCCCCGTCGCCGGCGAATATGGCGTGGTGCTGGCGCTGGAGCCCGTGCACCCGGCCTGCGCTTGCGATTGCACGTTTCTGACATCGCTGGAGGAAGCGGTTTCGATCATCGAGCAAGTCGAAAGCCCGCAAGTGCGGCTCTCGTTCGATACCTACTATTCCGGCAGCTTCGAGGGAGTACTCGATCAAGCGCGGCGGCTGGCTCAGCGCATTGCCATTGTGCATTTGGCTGACGGACATCCGCCTGATGAAGAACAGCATCGCACGCCTTTGGGCCAGGGCTGCGTGCCGCTGAAAGAATTGGTTTCCGCTTTATGCGACGGCGGCTACGATGGCGATTTTGACATCGAGTTGTTCGGCGACGAAATGTTGCCCGACAATTACGAGAGTTTGCTGCGCGAGAGCCAATCGGCGTTTGCTCAACTTGTTACTTCGTGAGGCGTGCATGCTGTTTGTCTCTTCCCGGATTCGCATTCCCGACGAGGAGCTGCGGTTCTCGTACGCGCGCAGCTCGGGCCCCGGCGGACAAAACGTGAACAAGGTGAACACCAAAGCCGTGCTGCGATGGGCCGTGCGCGCCAGCTCCAGCCTGCCCAGCGATGTGCGCGAACGGTTTTTGGCACGTTATGGCCGGCGCATGACCGGCGGCGGCGAAATTGTGATCAACAGCCAGCGCTTCCGCGAGCAGGGCCAAAACCAGCGCGATTGCTTGGAGAAGCTGCGCGAACTGATCGCCGCCGTCGCCATTCCTCCCAAGCGGCGACGCCCAACCAGGCCGACCAAGGCTTCCCGTCAACGCCGCCGTGTCGAAAAAAGCTCGCATTCTTTGAAAAAGCAGCAACGCCGCCGCCCGCGTGCGGATGATTGATGTTGTAGCAATAGCCGGTCGCCGCGGCGACCGGACCGGAAGGCGTGGCCTTCCGGCTACCCCGCTAGCCATCGCGGTGAACGGTTTGCGGCGAGAATGCCGGCAAGCACACCGCAATGTATTCGGCCCCTTCGGCCTCCGGCGTGCTGTATTGCACCCACTGACCGCGCGGCGCCAGAATGGCCTGCCCGGCGCGCACATCGAAGGCTTTTTCCCGAGTAGTTACCCGCAGCAGTCCGCGCAACACCACGGTATATTCGTCGAAATCGGGCGTTTGGCCCGGCTCGACCCAGCCGGGCGGGCTATTCATGCGGGCCACGCTTAGGGCTTCCGTTTGCGAATTCACCCGGCCGAAAAATTCCTCGATGAGCTTGGGCTTGTTGCCGGCAGCCTCGATGACGGTCGGTTTAAAAATGAGATCGGCCATGGAATCGATGCCTCGTCATTATATCGGTCATCGCTGCGCGCCTAACGTTCCGCAGCCCGCACTCCACACTCCCCATTCCCCATTCATATCGCGCTATTTTTCGCCGCCGTTGCGACCGCGAATTCGCAGCAGCTTTTTCATGCGCTCTTGAAGCTTGCGCCATTCGGCGGCCGGCGCGGAAACGGTTAAATCGCCGGGAAATTCCGTGGCTCGGCCGTCGTCGTCCACTTGGGCAAAGCCGAACAGGGCATCCATCCAAGGACCGCTTTGCCCCGGCAGCGCGGCGCCGATGAGCCCGGTGACCAAATACGCCCGGGTGACATGCAAAATCACTCCGCGAATTTCCACGAAGGAGCCCACCGGCACCGGCTTGTAGCATTCGATGCTAAGCACGCGGCGCAGCAGCAGGTTGGCGTCGTCACCAATAAATCGAAATGCCGTGCCATAGGCCGCTTCCAAAGCAATCCGCATCAGCGAGCCGGCGTATAGCGTGCCGTGATGATTGGAATCGACCGGCAGAATCAGGCGATGAGTGAGCGTGACGTTGGACACTGGGGACGGCCAGGGGCAGGTTAGGGATCGGGATTCAAATGGGAAGAATCGCCTCGAAATCCATCCGCTTGCGGATTTGCAATGTCATTATAATTACGAACCGACCTCGAGCGTCGGTCAAATTTTCAGGCGCTGCGATTCCGCCGCGCCGTGATGCCGCAGATGGGAAGGATCGATTTTCTTCAATTCCTCGGTGACCGCATCCACGGTTTTGCGTATTTGCTCCTCGGTGTGCTTGGCCGTGACGAAAAATCTTAGCCGGGCCGCGCTTTCCTCCACGGCCGGGTGCAGAATCGGCTGTACGTTAATGCCCCGTTTGAACATCGCCTCCGACAACTGCAGCGCATGCAGCGAGTTGCCCAAAATGACCGGCACCACGGCCGAATCTTTGCTGCGGCCGGTATTCAGGCCGCGGCTTTTGGCTAGCGACAAAAACAGCTTGCTGTTGGCCGACAGCCGAGCGACCCGTTCCGGATCTTCCTCCAGCACGCGCAGGGCAGTCAGCGCGGCGGCGGCAATCACCGGCGGCAATCCGTTGGCGAACACGAAGCCCGGCGCCGTGTACTTCATATACTGCACCAGCGATTTCTTGCCGGCAATGTATCCGCCGGAACTGCCGAGCCCCTTGCTCATGGTGCCCATCCAAAAATCGACGTCGCTGGGCTCCACATCAAAATGCTCGCCAATGCCTCGGCCGTGCAAGCCCATCACGCCCAGCGAATGGGCTTCGTCAATGTACAACAGGGCTTTATGCCGCTTTTTAATTTCGATGAACCGCGGGAGATCGGGATAATCGCCGTCCATGCTGTAAATGCCCTCAATGGCAATCAGCACCCGGCGGTATTCGTGCCGCAGCTCGCCCAGCAATTGATCCAGCGTTTGCCAATCGTTGTGCGGGAAGGGCCGGCGGCGCGCCCCGCTTAAAATAGCGCCTTGAATAATGCTGTTGTGGGCCAGCGCATCGTGCAGAATTAAATCGCCCGGGCCGAACATGTGGCCGATGGTTGTTTCGTTGGTGGAGTGGCCGCACACGAATGTAATGGCATCTTCCACGCCCAATAAATCGATAAGGGCCTGCTCCAGTTGGCGGTGAATGGTTTTTTCGCCCGAAACCAGCCGGCTGGCCGAAACGCTGGTGCCGTAGCGATCCAACGATTCCTTGGCGGCGGCAATCACCGCCGGATCGCCCGACATGCCGAGGTAATTGTAGCTGGACCAGCTAATGAGCTCGCGGCCGTTGATCACGGTGGTATCGTCAATGACCCGCTCGTGAACCTTGAAGAATGGGTTCATGACGCCGGTGCTTTCCAGCAAATTCCTTTGCTGCTCCAGCGCCAAGCATTCGGGAAATTGATCGATGTTGTAATACGCGGCGGGAATTTCCGAAGCGAGCGCCACTGGCCGCTTACGGGGCGTTTTCCCCAAATGTTTTTCCACGGCGGCGACCACGTCGCGCACCAAAACCATGTCGGGCAGCACCTCCTCCGGAAAGCGTCCGCCGAAGGTTTCTTCCAGCGCGGCGACAATTTCCATGCGTTCCAGCGAATCCATGCTCATTTCCAAAATGTTGGAATCGAGCGTCAAGCCTTTTGCGCGTTCCTTGGCCACGCGCGCAATTTGCTCCATGACCAGCGCCGCCGTTTCGTCCGACACCGGCGGAAGCCGATCGGCCAAGCCGCCGGTTCGCGGGCCGTGGCCGTTGGTGGGCGTGCCCGAGAGCGCTTCGACGGCGGTGCGCGGGGTCGAGGAGGCCGCCGCCGGCTTGAGCGACAAAATGACCGGAGCAGCAATCGACGCCGCGGAAGCGGCCGCTGATGCCTCGGCCTTTGCGCTTTCCCAACCGCGCCATTGAGCGACAACTTCCAAATCGGTCCCGCGCAAAAAGCCGTTGCGGCAGGCGTGTCGTTGAATTTTGCCGCTGGATGTTTTCGGGATGCTGCCGGCTTTGATGAGCAGGATGGCATCGACGGGCACTTCGTGCTCGGCAGAAACGGCGCGGCGAATGGCGGCCAGCACTTCTTCCAACTCTTCCGCGGTCCGATTGCGGCCGCGCTCGATTTCGGCTGCTACGCCCAGCCGTTCCCGGCCTCCCACTTCCACCGTAAATACGCCGCTGGCCCCGGAGCGCAACAGCGGATGGGCCCGTTCCACGGTTTGCTCGATATCTTGCGGATAATGATTGCGGCCATGCACGATGATTAAATCTTTCAACCGCCCGGCCACAAACAGCTCCCCGTCGCAAACGAAGCCCAAGTCGCCGGTGCGCAGGTATGGTCCGCGATCGCTATCTTTCAAATAAGCGCGAAACATATTGGCCGATTCTTCCGCCCGCCGCCAATAACCTTGCGCCACGCTGGGGCCGGCCACCCAAATTTCGCCCACGCGCCTGTCGGGCAGGCGAACCATGGCCTCGGGATCGACAATGACAATTTCCTGATCCAGCAGCGCTGTCCCGCAGCCGACGATGGTGCGCACGCCTTCTTCATCGGACAGGACATCGACCGCCTGATTGTTCTCGATCGATTTCGCATCAAACGAGCGAATTAACGGCACAGACGTTTTGAACCCCCCGGTGACCATCAAGGTGGCCTCGGCCAAGCCGTAACACGGATAAAACGCTTCCGGGCGGAATCCGCAGGGAGCGAAGGTGCGCGTGAAATCGGCCAGGGTTTCCGGGCGGATCGGCTCGGCGCCGTTGAACGCCAGCGACCAGGTGCTGAGATCGAGCGTTTCGCGTTCTTCCGGCGTAATGCGCTTCAGGCACAAATCATACGCAAAGTTCGGCCCGCCGCTGACCGTGCCTTTGTAGCGCGTGATGGCCCGCATCCAACGCAACGGTTTTTGCAAAAACGACATGGGCGACATCAGCACGTTCGGCCGGCCGCAATACATGGGCTGCAAAATCCCGCCGATCAGGCCCATATCGTGGTAGCTGGGCAGCCAGAATACGCCGACGCCGCTGCGTGTATGCTCGAACGCATGGCAAATGAGCGCCGAGTTGTGAATCAAATTCGCATGGCTGAGCATCACGCCTTTGGGAGTGCCGGTAGAGCCGGAGGTGTATTGCAAAAACGCCAAAGTATCGCCGTGCACATCGGGATGGCGCCAATCACGCTCCATGCCGGCGGGAAATTGATCGGTCGCGCCCCAATGGAGCGAATTTAAGCCAGGATTCTCGCTGAGCACCCCTTGCACGCGGCCCAGCACTTCTTGCGTGGTCAAGGCGACTTTGGCTTCGGCATCGTCGGCAATGGCTTCGATGCGCTCCAGCGAGCGGTTTTTTCGCGGCGGATAAGCCGGCACCGCCACCACGCCGGCGTACACGCACCCAAAAAAAGCTGCGATAAAATCGAGCCCGGCCGGATACAGCAACAACGCCCGTTCTCCTTGCAAACCCAGCGATTGCAGCCAGGCGGCAATGGCCCGCACGCGCCGATCCAATTCGGCATAACTCCAAGCGATTTCGTCGGTCTCGCCGTCCACTAAATACATGAAGGCGGTGTCGGCCGATTGATGTGCCGCCCGATGGCGCAATAAATCGACCAAATTCGACGGGCCAAAAAACGATCCAGGCAAATGGTCAAGATGCACGGTGAAAAATCTCCGGAGGCCAAATCACTTGGCGATGCCAAACAGCCCCGGTTCGACTGCGGCTTCCAAGTCGCCCTATTTTTCCTAATCGCGGAATCCAAAGCGGTCGTGGCAATCGACCTCTTCAGTATTGCAGGAACCAATGCCGGCCCAGCGGTAGGTAGGTAAGTTCTGGGTTGACGCCGGCCAGCTAGAAACACGCGTTGCCACAGCTTACCATGCCATGGCGGCGCGCACAAACCGGACCAGCGACCAAACAGGCTCATTTTTACGTTTATTTGGAAACGGCAAAGCACGCTCCGCCAAACTGATACACTTTCACAAACCCAGTGGCAGAAGAGCTTTGCTATTTTCGCAGCGCGAAATTAGGGAAAATGCAACGGTAATCATGCGCCCGATAGCGCATTTGACAGCGTCCCGCTTTAAGACGCCCAATCGAGCCCCGTTTCCTGCTTGATGCGGTGTTCGAAATCTCCCAACAAGCCGCCGATAACATCCCAACTGCTGCGGCGGCGGACTTCGATATCCCCCTGTAAATTGACGCGCACCAGGCACTTGTCGGTTAGCCCGGCTTTGCGCAGCTCTTCCGGCTTTATTTCTTCGGGGCCCAGCAAATGCATTAGCTGAACTCCGCGCATCTCGATGAATTTCATTCGGCGGCTCCAGGACAAAGCAAACGTCGAGCCCCAAGCACTTGCCTGCCAAGCGGCCGACGTTCCCGACCAGATTACCCGCGCCTGTGGCGGGAAGCAAGTGCCGCCCACGCGCAACGGTAGCAGAACTGGCTTGGCTGCGTAGCTACTTGGCTTTGTCCTTCAAGAAATCTTGGTCAGCCTGCGACAGCGACGCCGCGGGCACGGTAAGAATATCGCCGCTGCGGCGCTTCAGCACCACTTTGTCGTCCACTCTGGCAACGAACATCGCTTCTATTTTGAACTTGCCGGTCTTGTCGACCCACATGCGAAAATCGTCGATCTTGGCGTCCGTCTTTGCGGCAGAACCGGCGTCGGTTTTGGAGCTTGTGCTCGTCGAGTCAGAGACCGTCGACGGCGTAGCGCTGGCCGCGCTGGATGAACCACCGGCTGCTGAACCACCAGTTGATAAACCGCCGGCTGCCGTGGCCGAATTGCCAGTCGCCGGTGTTTTAGCCGTCGCCGTGCTTGCGGAACCGGTTGCCGTGCTGGCCGAACCCGTCGCAGCAGAGCCCGTCGGCTTCAAATGCGCCAACAGAACTTCGTCGGGCACCTCGCGCAGCACGAACACATTCACGCGGTTCTCGGTCGATTTCAGCGCGTACGTTTCGGTGTCGGCCACGTACATCACCCGGCCGTCCAGCTTGGAGCCAATCGCCAGCTTATGGGTATTCAAGCCGCGAACCGTCACGGGAATGCGCCCCAACACGGTTTGGAATTCGTCTTCATCGTCAATCAGCCCCACCATTAACTCGGGAACAAAGCCCACGTCTCCCACGGTCTGCAGCGACAACTCGGGACCGGCATTTTTCAGGTAGTTCAACATGCCTTGCTGCGGCTCTTCCAGCTTCTTGACCAAATCGTCGCATTTGCCGGCCACCTTTTGCTGCTCGTCAATGCACTTTTGCTTTGTGTCCGAATCGGGAAACAAATAAAAGTTTTGACCGCGAACATTGTTAATTAAATAGTCGGCTCCTTGCTCTTTCGCCTGCAGCGCGAACGGACTGTTCGTGGTGCCGCTTTTCATGGCCCGCAACTTTTCGTTGGCTTCGCGCAGTTTCGTGCGTGCGTTGACGATGGCGTCTTTATAATGCTTTTGGCCGGCGTTGATGAACGCATCGACCTGTGCGGCCGGAATATCTTTGGCCGCCAGCTCATTTTTTGATTTCGCCCGCTTGTGCGTTTTCGGCTTGGCTTTGGCGGCCACGTCGGCCAGTGCGGATACGGGCTTATTCTTGGCTTTTTCCAGCGCATCGGCCACGTCGAGCGACGAAATCGCAAAATTCAAATTCTGCCCGATGAGCAGCACCATGGTGTTCATGGCCACAACTTTTCCTTCGCGATTCACCAGCGGGCCGCCGCTATTGCCCGGCGAAATGGGGGCCGTGGTTTGAATCCAGGTGCCGGGAATTTCCTCCTCGTCGGAAATTTCCTTGCCGCTGCGAACGGCGCTGACAATGCCATCGCTCGCAGAAAACGACAGCCCCACCGGCGCGCCAAACGCCGCCACCGAATCTCCCTGCCGGGGCAACACATCGGCCAGCGGCAGGACAGGGAGCGATTGCTTGTCGATTTTCAAAATGGCGATGTCGCGCTTCTCATCCAGCAGCAGGGTCCCCACCACCTTGGCTTGTTGCCCGTTCTTGAATGTGGCCATCGCTTCACTGGCGCCGGCAATCACGTGGTAGTTGGTTGCCAACACGCCGTCGGCCAGCACCACGTATCCGCTCCCTACGCCTTTGCCTTGCTCCATCGTCACGTCGATGCGCACGATGGAAGGCTCCACTTTATCAATCAAATCGGCCAAGCTGCCGTCCGCCGCAAACACAATCTGGGGCGCCGCGGCGCACCACAGCAACACCATCGTCTGCCACCAACCTGGCGCAGCGCTAAGCATTCGTCTCATGATGCGATTGCACTCCGCGGAGAAGATGAAACCAGCCTGAAATCAATTTGCCATGCACCACGGTAAAGGGTGCCAAGTGCAGAAAAGCCTCGGCTGCCACCGGCTACCCCCGCCAAGCTACGGTCGCTTCAATTTATCAGCCTATTCCGCTTGTGGCAAGCGAATGCCAGCCGGCGGGAATGATACGCGCGGCGCAGTCCGGCAGGGTGGCTGGGGTCGACCGAAGGGAGACCCCAGCGGGCAGCATTCCGGGGGCTCGGCGGCACTCGACCCCGGCCACCCAATGCAGTTCACTTCAAAATGCGTCACTACCCCAGCCATCGGGAATGATACGCGCGGCACGGTCTGAAATTCACAACTGGATCTGGCGGAATTTCTCGCACAGGGCCAGCATTTGTTCCACGCTTAATTCCTCCGCCCGGGCGTTTCCGCCAAATTGCAATTCCGACAAAACGCGATCGATCGCCGGCTTGTCGAGCCGATCTTTGTACGTCGCCACCAGCACGCCCCGTAAAAACTTCCGGCGGTGCAGAAACAGCTTGCGCACAAATTCGTGAAAAAACCGCCGGTCCGGAATCGCGCTGCGCCGCTCCGGCTCCAGCGTGATGTGAACAATTGCCGAGTGCACCTTGGGCCGCGGCCAAAACACGGTCGGCGGCATCACGCGCAAAATTTCCACGCGGCATTGGCACTGCACCCACACGCTAATCGCTCCATAATCTTTCGTGTGGGGTTGCGCTGCCAGCCGATCGGCCAACTCTTTTTGAATGGTGATGGTCATCGAAACCGGCGGCCATTCCAATTCGAGCAGATTGGAAATCAGCGGAGTGGCCACGCCATACGGCAAGTTCGCGACCAGTTTAAAGTTCCGCTGCGGCTCTGCCGCCAAATGTTGCCGCAGGGCACCCAGCACCCGCGAATCAATTTCGTGCTTGCGCCGCAAGGCATCCATTTGCAGCAGGGTGATGTTCGCATGCGACAGCAATTCTTCGCTGGCCAGTTGTGCCAAGCGCGGATCGATTTCCACGGTTACCAAGTGCGCTACCTGTGGCGCCACCAAGGCCGTGAGCGATCCCACGCCGGTGCCCACTTCCAGCACCACGTCGTGGGGCGAAAGTTGCGCCGAATCGGCCAGAATGCGCAGTAAATTCAAATCGATCAAAAAATTCTGACCGTGCCGCGATTGCAGCTTGAGGCCGACTTGCTGGAATCGTTGCTTCAAATAGGTGAGTGTTTGGTGCGACATGATGAGAGAGTAAAAGGCAGAATGCAGAAGGCAGAACCAATGCACATGCCTTTTGCAGACTGCTTAAATTTCTGCTTTCTGCTTTCTGCTTTCTGCGTTAAGTTGCTTTTGAACGTATTTCGCCAGCACGTCGGTTTCCAGGTTGACCGTGTCGCCCGGCTGCAGCTGTCCCAGCGTCGTCACGGTCAGCGTGTGCGGAATTAGCATCACGCTAAAGCGGTCGTCGGCCACGTCGACCAGCGTCAAACTTACTCCGTCGATGGCAATCGAGCCTTTGGATGCCATTTGCCGCAGCAGAGCCACGGGCGCGCTAAACCAAAATGTGGACCACTCGCCGGCATCGGTCCGCGAGGCCAGCGTGCCCAATCCGTCAATATGCCCGGTCACAAAATGCCCACCCAAGCGATCGCCAAAACAGAGCGAGTGCTCCACGTTCACGGCGCTGCCGGGCTTCAGCCGCCCTAAATTGGTGCGATGCAGCGTTTCCTCGCCGGCCTGAAATTCCAACCGCGGCCCGCTGGCGGCCACCACCGTTAAGCAACAGCCGTTCAAGGCAATGCTGTCTCCCACGCGAATGACACTGCCGGCTTCTCCTTCGGGCCACGGCGGCAGGCTGACACAAATTCGCGCTCCAGGCGGCTCCGGCTTCACTTCCATCACCGTGGCCAGCGCTTCAACAAGTCCGGTAAACATGGCAGAAGTGATCGGTGGTCGGTGAGCAGTGGTCAGTTTAGCCGCGACGCGCCAGCGGAGCGCGCCCCTTGAAAATCATCCGCGTCATTATGCACTAGAACAGCGATTCGCTTTCTTGCTCCTGGGCCCGATTGCGCCACCGCTGCCAGGCGTAACGCAGCGGCGGGCCAAGAACGAAGATCGAACATATAATCGGCACGCTGTAGCCGCGGATGGCAATGATCACCACCAGCGAAAACAGCAGCGCCACAATGTGCCCCAGGCTGCGCTGCCCATTCAGCAACTGATTCACCACGTGCGGGTACGGAATGCGCGACACCATCAGCGCGCTCAGCATCAGCGTGAACAGTGGCAAAAACCGCCGCATGTACCAATCGATATCCTGAGCGTACGGCAAATGATTGCTTTCCAGCCGCAACGTGTAAAACAAAATGGCGAAGCTGGCAATCGACCCGGCGGCGGCGGGCGTGGGCAAGCCGATGAACGATAAATGATCGTCCTCTTGCTCCGTTTCCGCATTGAACCGCGCCAGCCGCATGGCCGCACAGGCCACAAATGCCGCCGCGATAATCCACATTTCGTCGTGGTAAAAAAAGGTGAAATCAGGACACATTTTCACCATTAAAAACGCCGGCGCCACGCCAAACGTCACTAAATCGCACAGGCTGTCCAACTGCGCGCCGAAATCGCTGGTAATTTTCACCAGTCGGGCCACGTGGCCATCCAGCGCATCGAAAATCATCGCCACAAAAATCAACCATGCGCTGAACACAATGTTGTGCGTGGGGTTCGTCGGATCGAACGCGCCGAACACCTTGGCCGGATTGGAAATTTCAATTTGCGGGGCCGGCGGAATCCGATCCAGCGTGCCTGCCCCCACGCGCGACGCCACCACAATCGCAAAGAACCCGCACAGCAGGTTCCCCAGCGTGAACATGGTTGGCAACACGGCTACGGTGCGAAGTTTTTTCATGTTAAAGCAATTAGCGATTAGCGGCTAGCCGATTAGCAATTCGGGCGGGCGGCAACGGCAAGCGATGTCAATTCGTTGTAACCGCTAATCGCTAGCCGCTAATGGCTAGCTGCTGTATTTCCCGACCACGTCACGGCCGGCTTTGATCCATTGTCCCAAGCGAACTTGCGGCTCGAAACCTTCGGCCGGCACAATCAACTCGGTTCGCGAGCCAAACTTAATCATCCCAAATTTCGCGCCCCGTTCCAACACCTCTCCCGGCCTTAAATCGTTCACAATGCGGCGGGCCACCATCCCGGAAACCTGCCGGCATACCAGGCGGCGATAGGGTGCTTCGTCCTGCTCCAGGCCAATCCACATGCTTTCGTTTTGCGTGCTGGCCAGCGGATGATCGGCGTGCAAAAACTTGCCGGGCGAATACTTTAATCGAATCGCCTTGGCCCGGCACGGCATGCGATTCACGTGAACGTTGAACAGCGTGAGAAAAATAGCGATCCGCACCGCCGGCCCTCCGACAAATTCATCGTGTGCCAGCTGCGCCACTTCCACCACATTACCATCAGCCGGGGAAACCAGCAGGCCTGGCTCTTGCGGAATGCGCCGCGGCGGATCGCGAAAGAACGACACAACCAGCACCAGCACCGCCCCGCTAACCACCGCCGCCAACAAGCACAGCGCGCTCGTGGTTCCCGATGTATTTCTCCAGCCCACCACCAAGGCCACGGTCAGCGCCAGGAGGGGCCAGCCCATGATTTGCACTTCGGCCAGTCCCCAGCGTGCCAGCGGAATTTTTTCGCGCCAGCGAAACCGATCATCCTCCGGCCGCCAATGGCAATCCGTCAAATTGCGGCAGAATTTCAGATCGCGCGAATCGACAATCTCGTGTGGGCAGCCGGCGGGCTCACCAATTCGCGCGGCCGCCATTCGCCGCACATATCCCGGCCAAAAAGTTCGCAAATACCAGCGCCGCCAGCGACCCCAGGCCATTTCCAGCGAATAACAAAACCCACCCCCCGGCTGCGTGCTGCGAATATTTTCCGGCAAGGGCTCCGCTGGCATCCGCGGATGGGCGATGGGCGCTACAGACATTCAGTTCAACCCGGCTGTCAGTTTCGATGCGTGCATTTCCGATAATTCCGCATCGACCATCGTAACCATTTGCCGCCCAAAGGCAAACCGCACCACTAGCAGGAGCTCAGTTTGTTTCCACGATATCACCCGTGGGAGAAAATTCGACTTCATGAATTTTGCCGAATTTATTCTTTCCCCGGACCTCAATGGCGCCGCTGGCGAGCTTCCAAGCGGTGTCGAATTTCACATCTGGGAACTTGGCTTTGGCCGTCTTCAGCTCACTGGGCGGAACTTTGTCGATGGACAGCATAACACGCGGGACACTATCGTCCGCATCCTTACAACCCGCCAGGGCCAACAACATCAGCAGCAGAATTTTACGCATCAGTAATTGACCGAAATGATTTCGCCGCCGGCTCGTGTGGTCAGCGCTTTGAATATTTTTTCATCCATCGAAGCGGGAAGAAAATTAACATGCGCGTCGACAAACACAAAATTCGCACCGGCCGCGTGCAGACTATAAAACTGATTGACATCGCTTCCCGGCGCGCCGGGGCCAACGCCTTCCCCAGCCTGTCCTAATACCATTCCGGCACTGGCTTCCGTTTCCGGACGCGCCACTTCGCCATTGTCGGGAAATAAACTCGTTCCCGTAACCGAACCGACCCACGTGGCGTTGCCCAGTTGGTGGGCCCGTTCGCCGGCAGCAACGGTTTTGCTGCTCCCATCGGTCACGTCTTTCAACGATAACTTGCTGTTACGAAAGTACATGCCGTCGCCGTCTACACCCGGCTCGGTCGTGCCATACATGGCAACATAGTTGGCTGCCGCGACTTCGCAAACCGTGGCAATCGGATTGCCGCTGGCATCACGGCTCTTCGCGGCCCACACCCTGGGCGTATCGTCGGTGGGGCAAAAAAAGCTTTTGATATTCGCCACCCGGGCGGCATTGTTCGGGTTTTCAATCGGCAAATCAAAATGGATGGTTTGATAGATGGCGTTTTCTTCCATTTGCGGCAAGATGAACGAACACCATCCCCAACCCGGCCCGGTATCGTTTCCCTCGTTGTCATAGCTCGAAACGTAACCAGGCGGAAAATGCTTGTTGGCCGTTTCGTAATTCAACAGTGCCAAGCCAATCTGTTTTAAGTTACTCGCACATTGCAAGCGGCGAGATGAATCTCTGGCCGATTGAACCGCAGGCAACAGCAACGCAACCAGCACGCCAATAATGGCAATCACCACGAGCAATTCAACGATGGTTACCGCACGTCGCATAGTAAAATCTCCATTGGGTGCCCATTCTATTATCTTCTTCCTGACACAGCAATGAACGCATCAGTCGGCCGAGTATTTGCGCAATTCTAAGAATTGCCTACGGGCGATGGTTCGCTCGGGTGTCACTGCTGGCCGGCATCGTCTGAGAAGGCCGCTGATGGGCGCGTTCATCGCGGAAGATGAACGGAATAGATGAAACAGAATATCTACTGACTGTATTGTTGAAATTCTAGATAGTAATGGACAACCAGTGCCTTACGCAGTGTCCGGATCGAATTTATTTGAAGCATTGGACCATCGGTCAGCCGCTGGCTAATCATAGCAATTTTTCCGCACGCCAGCTTAGTTCCTTAGGCCGGTAGCCCGCTAGCCAATCGGCGGCGAATTTTGCACAATGGAGGCCGATGGAGCGATGGCTGTGCCCAGCCGTCTTTCCCTGCAACAGGGGCGGCTTGGGACAGCCGCCACTACATTTATCAAGCGAGCAAAGGCTGGCCCAATTTTCAGTGGAGAAGTGTACGCATTTTCAGTATAATGCCGGCTGTGCCTAAAAATTATACTGGCACTCGTGAGCGCGCACGGCGGCGGCTGCCGTTTTTCAGACCGCTGGTCCGCGCGGACGCTCAGCCAAACTTACCGGATCGAACAAACACTGCCTGTACGAAAAATGAACCGACAATCGTTCCATTTTTGCCAATACTTAATTGCCAGAGGGCGTTTTTCCCGTGATTAATTGAAACTCCGCTGCGTTTTGTCCGCAGAAAAAAAATTCCGGACAAAATTGACAATATCCATTTTGAATTTTGAAACCCGAGCACAAATTTTCCTATGAGCGAAATTATTTCGATTCACGGCCGGCAGATTCTCGATAGCCGCGGTAACCCGACGATTGAAGTGGACGTGGAACTTTCCGACGGCTCGTTTGGCCGGGCTGCGGTGCCCAGCGGGGCAAGCACGGGTGTGCACGAGGCCTGGGAGTTACGCGACAGAGATAAATCGCAGTTTCAGGGGAAATCGGTGTTGAAGGCCGTGGCGAATGTGAACGAAAAATTGGCCTCCGAGCTAATTGGCTGGGATGCCCTCGATCAGGCCGGCCTCGACCACCGCATGAATGAACTCGACGGCACCGAAAACAAAAAGAACTTGGGCGCGAATGCCATTCTTGGCGTCTCGCTAGCCACGGCCCATGCGGCCGCGGAGTTTTGCGGCCTGTCGCTGTTCCGCTATCTCGGTGGGCCCGGCGCGCGGCTGTTACCGGCCCCGATGATGAACATCGTGAATGGGGGCGCGCATGCCGATAATGCCGTCGACGTGCAAGAATTCATGGTCATGCCGCTGGGCTTTAACAAATTCAGCGATGCCCTGCGAGCCGGCGTGGAAACGTTTCACAATCTCAAAAGTGTGCTCAAGGCGAAAAAGCTGAACACGAACGTGGGCGACGAAGGAGGCTTCGCTCCCGATTTACGCAGCAATGCCGAAGCGATCGATTTGATTATTGAGGCGATTCAAAAGGCCGGTTACAAGCCGGGCGAGCAAATTAGTATTGCGCTGGACGTGGCCGCCACGGAACTGTTCGACGACAAGACGAAAAAATACAGCGTCGACGGCCGCGAACTCAGCTCGCAGGAGATGGTCGATTTTCTGGCCGCGTGGGTCGGAAAATATCCGATTTGCTCGATCGAAGATGGCTGCTCCGAAGACGATTGGGAGGGTTGGAAAATGCTCAGCCAGCGACTTGGCGACAAAGTGCAATTGGTCGGCGACGACTTGTTTGTCACGAACACCAAGCGCCTGCAGCGCGGCATTGACGAGCACATTGCCAACAGCATTCTGATCAAAGTGAACCAGATTGGCACGCTGACGGAAACCATCGAGTCGATCCAGTTGGCCCATCGCAACGGATACACCAGCATCGCCAGCCACCGCAGTGGCGAAACGGAGGACGCCACCATTGCCGATTTGGCCGTGGCCCTCGGCACCGGGCAGATTAAAACCGGCAGCGCCAGCCGCACGGACCGCATGGCCAAGTACAATCAATTACTGCGGATTGAAGAGGAACTAGGAGACAGCGCCGTCTATGCCGGCCCACTGTTTAAGAAACGTTGAACGCCGCTTGTCATGTCGGATTCTGAAAAAACACTGCCCTCGGTGACCGATTCCCCGTGGTTCTGGGTCATGTTGTTTTCACTGGCGGGTCTGGCGGCGCTATTTACGATTGGACCAAAATTTGAGCGCCGCGAGGCATCGATCGAAGAAAAATTTCACGCCCGAGAGCGCGGCCTGGGACGGGAGGCCATCGACGCCGCCTCTGGCGATGCCGCGCCGACCGCCACCGATGCTCCGGCAAACCAACAAAACTCTGCGCCCCCCTGGCAACCCATTTTCACCCTCACGCCGATTGCATTTGTGCTGGCCGCCATCGCCATAGTTGCCATGTTCAACGTGCTGCGTTTTCACCGCCGACGATTAAATCACTTACTTAGGCTTAACGTTGGCAAGTAATTCTAGGCCGTCAATAGTTAATGCTTATAAAAACTCCGACTGCATGATATCTAAAAAGTACGTGTTTGCGTCGAATAATTCTGGTTGATGCCGATACGATAGCACTGCTTTTGGATTTGTATCTAGCTTGTATCGACCAAATGGCTGCTGACAATGTAAAGCAGGTTTCTATCTTGCATCAGCGGCTTGTGCGTAAGAGCTGACCACGATGTGTAACTCCTGTTTGCAACATCAGTAGTCGGTGCTGTTCCGTTCAATATGTGTAGGAACTTCCAAAAGATGACCGTTTCATGACCCAGGCGGCAAATAAATCTTACGCTCCTGTTGGATCACCGCGTGAAATTTCAATGTCACGAAATCGGAAATCAGTAATACAAATTTTGTGCGGCACGGCGATCATCATTTTCAGCACCATTTTGATTTATTGGCCTGCGCTCCATGGTGAATTTGTTATGGATGACGCTCTGCTCGTGACACATAACCCAATCGTTAAAAGCGCGGACGGATTGTATCGTTTTTGGTGTACAACGGAACCAACCGATTATTGGCCCTTAACTAATTCCACGTTCTGGCTGGAGTGGCGATTGTGGGGAATGAATTCGGCCGGCTACCATGTCACCAATTTGGTGCTGCATATTGCTTCAGTGCTCCTGCTTTGGGCTATCTTGCGGAAGTTGTCCATTCCGGGGGCGTGGCTCGCAGCCTTGTTGTTTGCAGTGCATCCTGTCAATGTCGAATCCATAGCTTGGATTGCGCAACGAAAAAATGCGCTGGCTATGTTATTTTTTCTGCTGTCAATTTTCGCATATTTGCAAATCGATTGCTCTCCCGCACTCGCCGCTTCCGAACCAGGTCCGCGCAAGTCGCTAATTCGTCTCTTCGTATCTAGGAAATTGCATTGGTACTGTTTTAGTTGGCTGGCATTTATTCTGGCGATGCTTAGCAAAGGTTCCGTAGCAGTGCTGCCGCTCGTGCTATTGTTGATCGCTTGGTGGCAACGGCAAGCGATTACAAGGTGGGACATCATCCGCACAGCGCCTTTCTTCCTGTCAGCCATGCTGCTTATTGCGGTGAACCTATGGTTCCAAACACACGGTTCGGGAGAAATTTATCGTCCGGCCGGCTTTGCCGAGCGCTTAGCCGGCGCTGGCGCGGTGATATGGTTCTATTTGTTCAAGGCAGTTCTGCCCACTAACCTAATTTTCGTGTATCCGCAGTGGAACATCCAAATCGAAAAATTTTATTGGTGGCTCCCGTTGATCGCCGTGGCAGCATTGACCGGGATGCTGGTCTGGCAGCGCAATCATTCGTGGGGAAAGCCCCTACTGTTCGCTTGGGCATTCTTCTGTGTGGCTTTGCTTCCCGTAATGGGCTTTGTCGATGTCAGCTACATGCAATACTCATTAGTGGCCGATCACTATCAGTATTTAGCGCTGATTGCCGTCATGACGCTGGCAGCTGCTTTTTGGAGCCGTTGGTATCAACGGGCGCACCAAACGCTGAGGTGGGTGGCAATTTCCGCCGCCGCATTCGTCGCCGGAATGTTCGGATACCTCGCCTGGCAGCAAAGCCGTACATTTGGTAGTTGCATCGAACTCTACCAAACTACAATCGACAAAAATTCAAGATGCTGGGTGGCCTATAACAATTTGGGCGTAAAACTACAACAACAAGGTAATATTCAGGAAGCGATCAACGACTTCCGACAAGCCATTGTGATAAAACCGGTTTATGCCAGCGCGTACAACAATTTAGCCAGCGCCTTGATCGATGCTGGGCAACCATCAGAGGCAATCGAGCCGCTTGAACAAGCTTTGCAATTGAAACCAGATTATATGGAAGCCGGTATCAACTTAGGTATGGCTCAAATCAAAACCGGTCACTCACAAGACGCCGTTGACACCCTTCGGCAAGTAGTACAACAGCACTCAAATTCGGCCGAGGCTCACGCCAATTTGGGAATTGCGCTGAAGAAAGTAGGGCAAGTTTCGGAAGCGATTCAACAATACGAGCAGGTCCTAACACTTTCCTCGGACAGCACAACCTTGTTCGCCGCGCGCTTCAATCTAGCAATAGCGCTGGTTGAAATCGGCCGCACCCAGGAAGCCATCGATAATTACCAACTACTCATCGCCCAAAAGCCCTCTTACGCGCAGAGCTATTACAGTCTGGCAGTAGTATATAGTCAACTTGGCCAAACTGCCGAAGTCTCTGCCGCTGCCCAAAGGGCACTAGAGTTAGCCCGATCGCAGGGAAACACGATATTAGTACAGCAAATTGAGAACTGGCTGATGTCCCATTGAAGTACGCAATGCAAATGCCAAAGTATTATTCACGCTGCTTTTAACTGCCGTAGTCGTTTTTCCTAGTTAGCCATGGCGGATTCCGCGCTCATCACTTGGTTCACGGAAGACCCCACGCCGATTCTTATCGGCGGCGGAGTGATCTTGTTCGTGCTGGGCGTGCTGTTTCTAAAATATGGTCGCGCTGGCATTCTGGTGGCCATGGCTGGCATCGCGCTAGTAATGGGCTCGGCCATGTTGATTGACCATTTGGTTGTGACGGAACGCGAACAAGTGGCAAACGTAATTTACAACGCTGCCGACGCCGCAGAGCGAAACGATTTCGATGCGTGCCTCGCGTGCATCTCGCCCATGGCAACAGAAGTCAAAACGGAAGCCCGCCATTGGATCGCGCAGGCCAAATTCGACTCGGTCAGCATTAGCGGCATGGAAGTCAAACTGGATCGCACTACAAACCCCATGACTGCAACCGCCGAGTTTCGCGCCTTCGCTACGGGCCTATTCTCTGACCGCGGGTCTCCCTACCCATTTAAGTACGTATCGCATTTGGCAGTGAAGCTTCAAAAACAAGGTACCCACTGGCTGGTGATGAATTACCAGCACGATTGAGTTTGGCGGTTGAATCTCCGACTTGTAAGAAAACGGTTGCTGCAATCGACTATGCTTATGACCGAGCCACGCACTTTGGAACGCCTAATTGTCGAAAACTTCGTCTGGAACAAGCCTTTCGATCCAAGCTTGTTTAGGCTCGAAGTTCCTGAGGGATTCAAGGTTGTCGAAGATGCACCACCGACACCAACTGCAGACAAATGAGTCCAGTCACGCTACGATGGAGCGGCGGCGGTTCAGGTAATCCCACACCACAAAGCGGTCCAAGTCTTTGCCTGCGGTGAAGAACACGCGCCCTTTGGTCGATTCGGCCAGGCGGTAGGCGAATTGAATGTCTTCGCTCGACTGGCTCCAGCTTTGCAACAGAAAAATGTTGATCGTAATTCCTTCCCGCTGGCACAGATGCGCCTCGCGCATGGTCGCTTCTTCCGTGCGGCGATCGGGCGGATAGAGCAAAAATAGCTTATACCCTTCGAAGTGCGCTGTCGGCAGGCCATCGGTAATCAAAATCATTTGCCGGTTGGGCGTATCTTGCTGCGATAAAAACTGTCGCCCCATTTGCATCGCGTGCTGAATGTTGGTGAAATGGTGCGGAATTTGAATTTCGCTCACCTCCGGGTCGCTCATGTCGGCCCACAACCGCACGTAAGAATCGAAAATCGTCACCGGCTTGGGCAACAGCGTGGCAATTTCGGCTGGCGTGCGCGGCTTGGCGAAGGTGTACATTTCGATGAACTGCAAAAAATCGCCCGGGTATTCGCGGCGAATTAACCCATCCAAGGCCAGCCCCATCCGTTTGACGTTAATATATTGTCCGCCGTAGCGCATCGAGCCGCTCATGTCCATCAGCACGGCGGTGGCGCATTTCGGCGTATTGCGGGTGCGGTGGATTTCGATATCATCGGCCTTCATCCGAATGGGCAAGCTCGCGCCGCCGCGAAGCATCGCATTGACCAGCGAGGCCGGGATG
>DASRSD010000109.1 GCA_035656635.1 Pirellulales bacterium | reverse complement strand
ATAGAGCTTCCCCCCGAAGCGTCGTTGCCGTCTTCAACGAACCACATTGGGGCTCCCGTTGTGGCACCGTGTTCTGAGGCGGGGGCAAGCGTAAAATTGGCAAGTCCTCCTGAAATTGCTCTCATCCCGGTACCGGTTCCGGAATTGCTGATCCCTAACACTGATACATGGTCAAATGATGCGAAGTTAGGGTACATGTTGAAGCTAACGACATACCCATCAGTGTTGTAACCAATTTTAGGATAATCGGAGAAATCAAAGCTCGCGCCGATTTCCGGCTGTGAGCAGCCGCGGGAGTGGTGTCGTGCGCCGTTCTACTGCGCGAAAAAAGCTTGTCAACTAGCGGCGCGGATAAAAATCGAAATTTCATCCGGCGCTAGCGCCGCGATAATGTTGTCCGCTGGCGCGGGCGTGCTTGAGCAATTAGCGGTCGGGAGAATGTGCATGCGATGAATGGCGTATATGGGATGAATGTTTGGTGGAATCGCGGGCGGCCCGACTGACACAGTCGGCCCGACTGACGCGGGCGGCCCGACTGACACAGTCGGGCTATATATTTGGACGAAATTATTGGGCGGAATAAAAAGCGGGGGAGCAAAAAAACCGCCGGGCGAGTTGGCTCGCGCCGGCGGTTGGATCGGTTCGATAAAATTACGTTACTGTCTGCTGCCACCCCTCACCCCAGAGGGAGAGATCGCAGGCGCCGCTAATAGTTTTGCGGCTCGCCCCCGTTTCTGGTGACGACCCACAAGTACATGTTGGGATCGATCGAATCGTTGATGGGATCGACGTGGCCGTCGGCGAAGACGTGGTTCACCACACCGCCGGCATGGTTGCTGCTGGGACCCCAGAGACGAACAAAATTGATGTTGGGATCCGCATTACAGTCATTTGCAGGCAAGTAGGAAGCATTGGGAAAGGTGGTCGTGGGACCCCAGTTCAACGCGGTGCCCGCTCCATTCGTAGGAGCGGTAGTCGCCGAAGCGTTATTGCCCACAATGAGGTGCCCTGCCGTGGGAAGGCCATTCAAGGTCGTAACCGTCGCAGTAATCACCGTCGTGGGAATGGCAGTGCCATTGGAATCACCCTGTCTGGAGGCTAACAACCAGTTGGTAGAGCCACTATACCAGGCGGCCAAACGGCGCTCACGGGTTTCCCCCACCATCGGAATCTTGGAAGTACCATCCCCTTCCAGGGCCGCCAATTTACGTCCCTGATCGAACTGGGTGCCGCGCCAACTCATGGCGCCGTCGTTGCCGGTGGAATCCAAGCTCTTCGTCGGCGAACCGCTGACAGAAGCCTCCGCAGTGGTGCCAGAGACGACGCCCGTTCCATAAAGGTGTGTGCCAGCCATGGCGCTATAATTGGTAATGGCCACGCCCGTGCCATTATTCAAGATGCCGGCGGTATTATAGTTCGTACACGGCGAGCCTGTGGCCGGGGTGCCCGCGCTACCGGTGCCAAGCGGAGATTGGTCGACCACCGGATCGCCGGCAAAGCTCGGGCATTGGAATTGCTTCAACTGCACGGTCGAGCAATGTGGGCTGCCTGCTGCGCCGTTAATCACTGAGTTACTAAAGGCAGGTAACAAGAATTTTTGTGAATTGGTGGAAATGTTTTGGTAGAGCGCCGTTTCTTCAATCTGCGGAAGAATGAGCACGGCCCAGCTATATGTATCCACGAGGACGGTCCATTGGCCCGGACCCGAAGCTGCGGTTCCCGCCGACCCTGCTCCTGCCCCTGGCTGCGAAGCCTGAAAGCCTGCTGCTCCGGGAACGATTATGCCCGTCTGAATTGGCGGCAGGGCTTTGCGCGTATCTTCGTAGTTCAAAATTGCCAGGCCCAACTGCTTCATGTTGTTGGAGCAGGCATTGCGGTTGGCTGCTTCGCGGGCTGCCTGAACGGCCGGCAACAGCAGAGCGATCAAAATGCCAATGATGGCAATTACCACCAGCAGCTCCACCAACGTAAACGCGGTGTGCGCTGGCTGGCGCGCCGGCGGCGTACTTGCCTTCCGGTCGACGAGCGCAGCTCGCCTGAGTAAAGAACTTGACATACCACACCTCCTGGAACAAAAAAATGAAAAAAATGAAACCGAACTATCCGCAGCTTCGAACGAAACGGCGGGGATTCCCTGTACTTCGCCCCCTGGCGTCAATTCGACGCCATACCACTAACGCAAGACGTAGTCTATAGTTGTGGAGAATGTTTGTCAATTGTTTTGCGGTTTTGCACTGGGCCGTTCTCTAAAAGAGGGGCCGGCGGCGGCAAACCTTCCCATAAAGTGTGGGCTGGAAGGGGCGGTCATTGGTGCTTGATCATTGGTCCTTGGCACAAATTTCTGGGCTCGGCGGCCTCGACCCCCGGCCACCCAACGCACGGCCACCCAACGCACGGCCACCCAACGGCTTTTAATCGAAATAAACATGAAATTCCGCCGCCACTTGCCTGCTGCCGCGATGAAAAGTGCCGCGCTGGCGGCTTGCGCAGCGTGCCTGGGCTGGCTGGGCGGGGCTGGGGCGGCCTGGGCCGGCGGCGGGCCGGAAAACGTGCTGCTGGTGGTGAACGCCTCCGACCAAGGCAGCAAAACCATCGCCAATCATTACGTGCAGTTGCGGAGCATTCCGCCGGGCAACGTGCTGTACCTGGATGCCAAAACGTGGAACGGCTCCGATGCGCGGATTGACATCGACACGTTCCGCGACAAAATTCTCCGCCCCATTGCCGCCGAGTTGGAAAATCGGAAGCTGCAAACGCAGATCGATTACATCATTTATTCTTCCGAGTTCCCATGGGCGATTAATTTCACCGCTGATTTGCCGCCGGCGCTGCGCAGCGCGCAGTTGTACCAAAACGCTGAAGGCTCGATTACCGGATTGACGTTTTTGATTGGCGAATTATCCAAGCGCGCGGCGATAGATTACGCCGGATTCAATCCGAACTATTACATGCGGCTGCGCGATCGGTACCAAGGCAAAGTGTACGAGATTCCCGTCGGCACACAGGGGGACTCCAAAGGTTTGATTCCCGGCGCGCCGGATACGGGCCCCAAGCCGACCACGGAGACAGTGAACGAAAGCTCGGTGGGCTCGCACGGCTTTCGGAGTTGGTACGGCTGGAGCGAGGACGGAGATTTAAACGAAGCCGGCGGCGGCAGGCGATACATGCTTTCCGCCATGCTGGGAGTAACCTACGGGCGGGGCAATTCGCTCACCGAAGTTCTCAACTATTTGCAGCGCAGCGCCACCGCGGACGGCACGTTTCCCAGCGGGACGGTGTACTTCATGGACAACCCTGGCGAAATTCGCTCGCAAACGCGCAAGCCGGGATTTGAGCTGGCGAAAAATCTTCTGCGGCAATTGGGCGTGAAGGCCGAAATTACCGCCGGCGATGTGCCGCGCAATCGGCCCGACGTGCAAGGCCTGATGACCGGCGTGCCCGCTTTCGACTGGCCAGCCTCGGGAAGCACGATTCGCCCGGGCGCCATCTGCGAAAACTTCACCAGCTACGGGGGCATTTTCGATCCGAACGCCGGTCAAACGCCGCTGTCTGTGTTTTTGAAGTACGGCGCGGCGGGAACCTCGGGCACGGTGATCGAGCCGTTTGCGTTTCAGAATAAATTTCCACACGCGATGATTCAGGTGCATTACGCTCGCGGCTGCACGCTGGCGGAGGCGTTTTATCAATCGGTGTACTCGCCGTATCAATTGATTGTGGTGGGCGATCCGCTCTGCCGGCCGTGGGCCAATATTCCGCAAGTGCGAGTGGAGGGCGTGGCCGCCGGCGACACACTGAAGGGAACCGTCACCATGCACCCGAAGGCCACGCTGCCGCGGCAGGGAAGTGTGAACCGGTTCGAGTTGTTTCTGGACGGCATGCGCATCGCCACTACCAACGCCGAGGATCCGCTGGAGTTGGATACGACAAAATCGGCCGATGGTTATCACGAATTGCGCATCGTGGGAATTGAGAGCAGCCCGATTGAATCGCAAGGGCGGATCATTCTGCCGGTGCAATTTAACAATAACGGCCGGAGCATGACGTTCGAAACTTCGCCGGAAAAGCGCGTGCGGGCCGGCGGCGTCATCAAACTGTTTGCCAAAGCGCCGGGAGCCCATGGCGTGGCGATTTATCAGAACAACCAAGTGGTGGCAAAATTTGTGGGCGCCGATGGTGAAGCCACAGTGGACACAACGACGCTGGGGGAAGGACCCGTGACGCTGCAGGCCGCCGGCTGGGAAGCTTCCAATAGCGCCTCGCCGTTTGTGTACTCTGCGCCGGTGACATTGAACATTGAAGGCCCGTTGCCGAAGGAGCCCGCCGCCGCCACCAAAGGCCAAAGCCGCAAAGCAATGTTTGAGAAATAAGCGGCAATTTGCTACCTAGCCCGACGGTGTCAGTCGGGGCGAGCCGCAAAAGGAGCGGGGCGGATCAAACTATTCCATGCACGAACACTTCATGCGACAGGCGCTGGCCGAAGCCGAAGCGGCGCTGGCGGAAAACGAAGTCCCCATTGGCGCGGTGGTGGTGCACGGCGAGCGTGTGATTGCCGCCGCTCATAATCAGCGGGAGCAGTTGCGCGACCCCACGGCGCACGCCGAAATGATTGCGCTCACCCAGGCTGCGCAAGCGCTGCAAAGTTGGCGGCTGGAAGGCTGCACGCTGTACGTGACGCTGGAGCCGTGCCCCATGTGCGCCGGAGCGATTGTTCAAGCGCGCGTGCCGCTAGTGGTGTATGGAGCAGCCGATCTGAAAGCCGGTGCGGTGGCCACGCTGTATCAATTGCTGAGCGACCGGCGGCTGAATCATCAGGCGCAAATTGTGCCCGGCGTGCTGGCCGAGCCGTGCGGCAAGCTGCTGACGCGATTTTTCGAAGCGCAACGGAAGCTGGGGAAGAAGTGAAGAGGCTAGTGGCTAGTGGCGAGGGGACTGAAATACGCGCCGTGCCCGAGGCCCGTTAGCGGTAGTCGTTCTCGTCCAGAACGTAGCTCGCATTGAGTGGCGTGTTGCCGCTATTCATTTGCGAGTGTTTGCTGTCGGGCGTCATCAACTGCTCGTACACCCAGTAATCGATGTCATCGCGCTGGAAGTAAAACTCGCCGCCGCAAGTGGCCACGTTCACGCCGTTGGGATGCGAGCTGGACGGCCGGGAATAATAATATCCGAACGCCGCCTGAGTTTGTGGATAGTTGCTGACATACTTCCGGTTTTTGTCGCCGTTAATGCGCCGCGGATCGTTGCCCGAAACTCCTGTGGCCGGGACAGGGTTCGTATGATCGGGCACGAGCGGATCCCACACGAAGCCGATGTCGGCTTCGAACGAATACGCAGCCGTGAGCGCTTCCGTGCCGGTGGGCCCTTGCGGCAGGTACGGATATTGCGCCGCAGTGCCGTTAGCTGTGTTGGTGTAAAACGACGAATTCACCGGCGGATAATACACGCGATATAAGAATCCGTTAATGACGTCTTTCGCCGTGGGCATGAAGTTTTCCGTAAACATCAGCGTAGTGCTGGCGCCGTCGGGAATGTGATCCAACGACGAGGCGACATCGGGAATTGGCGCCGTCGTGGTCGAATACTTTGGCGAATAGCGATCGTAAAACATGCCATTGGTTGGCCGCGGCACCAGCGTGCTGGACGTGGAGGAATCGACCACCGTCACCGAGTTGCCAGTCAGCGTGGTTCCCGTGGCGGTTAACGTGGTCGGATTATCGGGAATGCCGCAATTGGCAACGTACGACAGCGGTGTGGGATTCACCGTGATGTCGTCCGGCGGATCGCTGGGGCACACAAACAGCGAGATGTACGGCGTGGCCGGATTCGCAATGCCCGAGGTCGTGGTCGCAGTCAAAACAGGATCGGTTGTCCAGGTTTGATAAACATCGCTGCGTTCAATTTCGGGAAACAACATCATCGCCCAGGTGCCTAAGCGGTTTGGCACGGTCGGCGCAGTGTTTGTCGGGGTGGAAGTTGATGTGCCGCTTGAGCCCGCCTTGGCAATCATGTTCACGTACCCTGGCAATTCGCGGCGGCGGGCGTTGTATTCCATGGCCGCGTGGGACAACTGCTTGAGATTGTTCAAGCAGACGGTGCGGCGACCAGTTTCGCGGGCAGAATTGATCGCCGGTATTAACAGCGACATCAACAAGCCCATGATAGTCATCACAACCAGCAGCTCCACAAGCGTGAAAGCAGTGCGCATTGGTCCGTGCGCGCCCCGCCAGCCGTGCCGCTTGGAATTTGTGAGCATACATGAGTGCCGGGAATCGGCGCGACGAGATGAGTGCGTCTTCATGGCGTGTTCCTGTCGAGACAAGCCAGCCCCCAGGCCCGGCTTCGATCATTCTATTCTCTCAGATTCCTACGGTGGAGTCGAGAGTTTGATTGGGCAGTTCGCCAGCCCGTGTGAATTTCGGTCGACTTTTGCAGGCAGAGGGGATATTCCAATGCGGGGCTGGAAAGGCTAGGCCAAATGCAAATGAGACGAAAGGAACGAACCAATGTTCGGCCCGGGCGTACAGCTAGGTTGCTCGCCACGTCCGAACGCTTTAAGTTCTTGCTGGTTCTGGGTATACTGAAGTTTTGACCGGCGACTTGCAGTCCATTCGCTTCTTGTCTGTGAAAAAAATCACATCGGCTTAAATGCCGCCGCAAAGTTTCGCCGGCCATGTGCCCAACAGGGATCGGGCAACCAAGCGCAGGAGCATGAGCTTTGCAATCTTTTGGCCACAGGCTGACGAATTTTGCGCCATGGGCACTGGCCTTGGCGGCGGCCATTTGGGGGCTTGGCCTGGCGATTTGGGAACCGGGCCGCGCGCTGGGTCAGGAAAAAACAGCGGCCCAGGAAAAAACAACGACCAACGGAAATTCGGCCACCCCCGCCGCTCCAGCAGCCTTACCAGGAAAGGCCGGCGACGCCACACAGCCCGCGCCCCAGCCGACGGCCGATAAGCCGCCCGGCGCCGCAGAACATTCCACAGATAAAAGCAGCGCGGTGGTGGAGGAACCGCCGGTTTATTATGTCCGCGATCAGCAAGGACGCTTGGTTCCACTCTTGGGATTTTCGTACGAGGAAATTCTCGATTTTCTCGCGCAGAAAAAAGCCGGACAGCCACTGGCGGCGTCCAAAGAGTACAGCCTGGAACAGTTAGTGATCGAGGGTGAAGCCAGCGGCGACCACGCCGATTTGACCGCCGATTTCAAAATTCATCTGGCCGGCACTGACTGGGTGAATGTTCCGCTGATGAACCATGGCGCGGTGTTGGCCGAACCGCTTGCCTTTCATGGCGAAGCGGAGCATCAATTGCAATTCGATTCGCAAACCGGCTCCTACACGCTGCGATTGCACGGCGCCGCGGGATCGGAACAGCAAGTCAGTCTGAAATTGGTCGTGCCCGTCAAAACGCTGGCCGCACAACATCGCTTGGAACTCGATGTGCCCGCGGCAACCGCCTCGCGGTTCACGCTTGAGGTTCCGCAAGCACCGATCGAATTGACCAGCCACGCCGGGTGCACACTAGCCGAGCTCAAATCGCCAACCATGGATGCAAAGAATCGCAGCCGCGGTTCCGCCATTACGCTGTGGGGCTTGGCGGGTCTGGTATCGCTAGCTTGGCAGCAACCAACTGCCAGCTCTTCGGCGATCTTGGAAGCCACGGGCCAGGTGTTCGCGCAGATCGACAGCCGGAGTGTGCAATTCGATGCATCACTTACCGTTCGCGGTTTTGGAGCGCAGTTCGATAAGTTCCACATCAAGTTGCCGCCTGGAGCGCAACTCACCGGCGGCGCGCCGACCGGGGCAAATTACACGCTGACCATGACCGGTGATCAAGGCGCTACGGCGTCAACGGGCGGGGACGGCAACAGCAGCTCGGGAAATCAGTCCGAGGCCAAATGGGTGGAAGTGCAATTGGCCCAGCCGACCTCCGAGCCGGTCGATATTCACTTGCAAGCGGAGCGCGCCTACGATGTCACCAAGCCAAACCAACCGCTGGAATTGGCGGGCTTTGAAATCCAAGAAGCCGCGCAACATCGGCAGTGGGGACACCTGGCCGTGGGCGTGGTGGGCGATTGGCAATTAGCATGGGGAGAACGCAACCGAGTTCGACAAATCGCCGAGTTGCCCGAAGCGTTGCAGCGGAAAGGGCTGGTTGCGGGCTTCGAATATTTCGGACAACCGGCATCGCTAACGGCCCGTGTCATTCCGCGCCGAACCCGCAGCAGCGTGGAGCCGGAGTACGTTTATTATGTTGAGCCGCGACAACTGCGATTGGAGGCGCGGCTGAAATACACCATCCGCGGAGCCAAAACCTCCACGTTGGAAATTTCTTTGCCCAATTGGGAAATTGACGAATGCGGTCCGTCCGACGTGGTCGACATCAACGCGGCGCCTGCCAACCGCCCCGCCGGGTTCACCATTCCGCTGTTGGAGGCCACGTCCGGAGAGATAGAAATAACTCTCAAAGCCCATCGCGCAATACCAGCGGACGCCTCGCACTTGGAAATTGCAATTCCGCTGCCGGCAGCTGATGTTGTCAACCCAGCGCTGGTGGCCATTGTTCCGGCGGACAACATTCGGCTTCGCCCGCGCGAAGATGAACTGCAAGGGTTGATTCGCCCCTCGGTAGCGCCCCGCTTAACCTTGCCGGCGCGGGAACAAGCGTCGTTGTTCTATCGCGGAGAACAACCGCAAGCCATGTTTGTGGCCGACATGGAGCGGCTGCCGCAAGCAATTCATGCCAGCGCGTACAGCGAAGTGAATTTGGCGCGCGACGAAGTGAAAGTAGAACAGCGATTTCATTTTCGAGTCGAACATGAGCCGGCGGCCAGCTTAACGTTCGATGTGCCTGCCGCATTGCTGACGGGCTCGCCTGTGGAATGGTCGCGAGATGGCCAAACGTTGACGGCCCCTTCCCCGGGTTCGGTTTCCAGCGATTCCAGTACTGCTCGGCTGGAGCTGGCATTGCCGGAAGCTCAATTGGGCGCTTTTGAAATTGTCGCCCAGTATCAAGTTCCGTTTTCACAACTGGCCGCAGTGCACGGCGCAATGACTGCCGGGCGGCTGCACGTGCCACTGATTATGCCGGCGGTAAAAGAGTTGGAGCACAACCAGGCGACCATCCGCGGCGAGCCGGCCGCACGCATCCAATCTCTGGACGACGCTTGGACCGTGGACCAAGAACCCGTGGAAGTTCGCTCCGGCGTGCAGCGCCCCGCGCTGCAGCTAACCGCTGCGGCGCCAACCACGAAAATTGCCTTGGCTTGGCGGCCGGGAACCCACGAATCCAGCACCACCGTAGTCGATCGGGCGTGGGTGCAATCGTGGATCTCTGGCGCCGTGCGTCAAGATCGAGCCGTCTATCATTTCACGACGACCGCCGACGAATTTGTGCTGTCGCCGCCGGCCGGGGCTTCGGTCGCCAATCTCGAGCTGCAATTAGATCATCGGCTGCTGCCCGCGGCTTCGCTCGCCGATGGAACTTTGAAAGTGAAATTGCCCCCGGAGAGCGAAAGCCAACCGCATGTGCTGGAGATGCGTTATCAGTGGGCCAATGCCGCTGCTGGCCCGCACACGCTGGAAATCAATTTGCCTCATTTTCCTGAAGGCGTCTGGGTGCAAAGGATGTATTGGCAACTGGTGCTGCCCAGCGACGAGCAACTGCTGGATTCGCCCGCCGAATTGACGCCGGAATACGCCTGGAAATGGTCCGGTTTAGGCTGGAGCCGGCAAGCCACGTGGGATCAGTCCGATTTAGAAAAATGGGCCGACGCCACGGCCGAAGATCCCCTGCCCGAGGCCACGAACCGTTATTTATTTAGCGCGCTGGGGAATCCACCAAAAATTGTCGCCCGGTTTGTCGCACGGTGGCAAATGCTGTTTGTTCCCTCGGCCGCCGCGCTGGCGCTGGGCCTGTTCATGATGTATGTGTCCGCCGGCCGCCGACCCTGGCTGCTGTTTGCCGCCGGCGTAATTTTGATCGTTCTGGCTGCCGCGGCGCCCGACATCGCCCTGCTGGTTGCGCAAGGGGCCGGGGTGGGTTGCATCCTAATTTTGTTCGCTCGCTTGTTACAACATGCCCTGCTCCAACATCGATCGCTGGGCAAAGTGGTGCCCGCCGGCAGCAGCTCCATTGTCGATCGCAGCAGCGTGCAACGAAAAGTTCGGCCGCTGGAATTTGCGGGCGCAAGCACGGCCCATCACAGCGAGCTGGAGATGCCGCCGGCGGAATCCGAATCGGAATAAATTGAATCGGCTCCTCTTGAATCATGCGTTGCACTTGGAAATTTTTACGTGTGCCTGTGGTCATGACGGCATTGCTGCTTTGCCGCGGCGCTGCACTTTGCGCCGCTGAACCAGAGCCGCAACAGGCTGCCATGTGGCGAGTGCAGCGCGTATTTGTGCCGGCCGATCATCCCGAGGAGTGGCCGCGTGAAACCGCGCAGCATTACTTGGCGATGCCCGCCGACGAATTTGAATCGCGATTGGCGCAGCTTCGTAATTCCACCGCGTCCGCGCAGCCGCCTGCGGCACAATTGCTGCGTGCCAACTACACCGCCGAATTCACCGGCCACGATTTGCGGGGAGAATTAACGTGGGAGTTCGAACATCGCGCGGACCAGCGCACTACGGTGCGGTTGGGAGATTGCAAACTGCCGCTGGACGAATTGCGCTGGGTGACCGGCTCCGCAAGCAGCGATGAACGTGCCATTGTCGGCAATGATCAAAACGGTCGTCTGGCAGCTGTCATCGATCGAACTGGAAAAATGTCAGGCCGGTGGTCGCTGCGAGGACAGCGTGGTTCTGAGGGCGCGTTAAGCTTTCGCTTGCAATTGCCGGCTTGCCCATTCAACGTTCTCCAATTAACTTTGCCCGCCGAGTTAGCCCCCGTGGTCGACCACGGATTGGTTTCTGACGCCGAGCAAGCCGCGCCCGGAAGGCGGCGGTGGCAAATTGAGTTGGGAGGCAATTGCCATTTGAACCTGCGAATTGTTCCGCGCACCGCGGTGCGCGGAACGCCGGAGAAGACTTTCGTCCAACAATCGTTCACATATGAATTTTCGGAGCACGGCCTGGAATCGAACGCTGAACTGCGGCTGCATGTACTCGGCGCACCCATTTCCCAAATCCGATTGCTGATCGACCAGCCGTTAACCGTGGTCGGCGTTCGTTGGGGTGAAACGGAATTGCCGCTATCGGCCGTCAGCATGGTGCAAAATTCGGGAGGAACACCAGATGCTTCCAGTAAGCCAAATGCTCAGGCCAGCCCACAGCAGGAAGTGCTGGTCGCACTGCCCAAGCCGATGCAAGGCGCAGATCAAACGGTGCACATCACCGCCATTGCGCCGGTTCCTTGGACCACCTCTTGGCGATTGCCCCTAGTGCAACTGAAAAATGCCGATTGGCAATGCGGCGCCTTGCGCTTGGTCGTTCCAGATTCTGTGCTGCTCGCGGAACTTTCGACCATCGATTGCCATCAAACCGATTTGGAAGTGCTGCCCGAATCGACGCCGGGCGAAGCCGTCAGTGTGGCGCTGTTTAACGATCATCCGCAAATTCAATTGGCGTTGTCACCGCGCCGCGAAGAGTTGCGGCTAACGCAGGGAACTTCGGTTTCGCTGCGGCCCAATGAAGGCACCGGGCGTTACCGGGGAAACTTTACCACCGACCGGGGAGAGCGATTCACGCTGCAAGCGGAAATTGCGCCGCAGTGGATCATCGAAAGCGTGGAAAGCACGCCGGCGGGAATGATCGCCGATTGGTCGCAGCAATCTGCCCGAAATCGACCGGGGAAATTGACGCTGCAATTGAACACGCCGCTGACGCCGCACCAGGGCGTGGAAATTTTAGTGGCCGGTCGGCGGCGCAGCGCGCCTTCCGGCGAAACCCTGCGCGCCGACGATTTGGCCATGCTCCATTTTTTCGAGGCCCTGGCCACGCGCCGTTTGATTCACGTGCAGACCGCCGAAGCCTATCAACTGGAATTACATGGCGCCGGAGAAATCGATCGGCTGGATCCGGCCCAGCTTTCGGCCACCGATGCCGGCTTGTTGGACGAAAAGCCCACGGGCCTGGTGTTTGTGGACAACGCCCACGCGCGAAATTTGGCGGTATTGCTGGTCGGGAAAACGCCGCAATTCGATGCCGATACCCAACTGCAGGCGCTGGTGAGCGATGACCGATTGACGGAAACCTATCGCTTCGGGCTCACCCCGCATGGCCGCGAGGTCAGCCGCTTTGACGTGCGCTTTTCGCAGCCGCGCGGCACGCCGATGTCCTGGTCGATCGAAGGCGAGCCGACGGCCGCCATCGCCGCACGCCGCTTAACCGAAGGCGAGAGCACGGGCGCGAATTGGCCCGGTGAAGTTTGGGAAGTGACGTTGCCGGCGCCCCGGGCCAGCGCGTTCACGCTCCTGGCCACGCGCAACTCGCCATTGGCCGACGACATGCCCCCCGCCTTGGCTTCTTTCATCGAAGCGGAAACGCAGCGGGGAACCATCGAAGTAATTTCCGTGGGCCACAACTTGCCCGAAGTGCATAGCCGACGGTTAAAAACAATTCCCGTCAATGTTCCGCCTGCCGACCAATACGCGACCGCGGTGGCTGCCTTCCGTTATAACCCGGAAGAAGACACGCTGCTGTCGGCCGATCCGCCGCTGGTTTTAATTCCCCGCGGCAACAGCCTGCCGCAGACGCAAGCCTGGATTTGGCAAGCGGAATTAACTTCCCGTTACAGTCAGGCGGGCGCCGAGCACACTCTGGTGTGCAATGTAGAAAGTGCCGGGCTGGAAAAAATCTTATTTCAACCGCCTCCGGGAGCAACTTTGCACTCGGCTTGGATCGATGGGCAGCAGGCTGCAGACACAACCTCCGTCGACGGTAGTTCGTGGCGGATCAATTTGCCCGCCGGACAACGGTTTGTTACGGTTGTGCTGCAATACAGCGACGAACAAGCCAAGCCAGCAACCATTGCTACACAAACGGCAGCGTGGCCGAGCTGCGATGTCCCCATTTTAGCTCGTCAGTGGAATGTTTGGACGCCGCCGGGAACGGTGCTAGCCGATGCGGAAATCGGCAACCGTCATGTGCTCGACGTGCCGTGGACGAAACGTTTGTTTGGACCCCTGGCGCGTGCAACGCCGCAACCGTCACAGGCCGCACTAACCGTTGCGCAATCTGCGCCGGCGGGCGGTTTGCAATCGCCGTGGAAGACGGCGCCACAGATTTCAGCCTTCGATGCGGTCGGCTGGATCAAACATCGGTTTGATGGCACGGGCAGCAGCGATCGGGTGTGGGTTGTCGGCGAGCAATCGCTGATTGCCTGGGCGTGGTCGTTCTTTGTGCTGGCTATCGCCTTTCGTTGGTGGCTCGAGGAGCGAGCGCTTTCGTTCGATCTGGCCTTGCTGGCAGTGGCCGCCGCCGTCGCCCTAACGGTTCCAGCCGCCTGGGCGCCGCTATTTGCCGCCGCCTGGTTGGGACTGGTTGCAGGACGGCTCACGGTTTGGATTACCCAGCACTGGCAATTGGCATCAGGCGCAGCGCCGCTGCAAACCGCTTCTGCTTCCACCACTACAAAGTTAGTGGCTGGAACAGTTGGCATGTTGCTGATCGGGCTGGTTGCTTATGGCGTAGCACAAGCGAAGGAAGAAGCCGCGCCGGCCGGTTCGAGCAGCGGCAGTCAGCCGGTCCAAAAAGTGCTCATTCCCGTGGATTCCCAGCGGCGTCCCACAGGAGGGCTTTATTATGTTCCGGAAGCTTTGCGCACCGCGCTGTTACGCTCCGGCGACAATGCCACCGCACCGTCCTATTTAATTACAAGCGCCAAATACTTGCTCCAACAAGAGCGGAACTCGAACTCAAAATCGAGCGGAGTGCCTGACGGCAATTGCCAGGCGATTTTTGAAATTGAACTCTTGGCTGAACACGCCGAGGTGCAACTTCCGATCGGCTTTGAAGGCGCGGTGCTGGTCCCCAATTCGGTCCAAGTTGACGGACAAGCCGCGGAATTCCGCAGCGACGAAAAACAGCCTCGTTTGCTGGTTGCGCTGCAACACGCTGGTTCGCACCGATTGGAACTGCAATTGCATCCAATAGCAAATTCAGACGGATTCAACTTTGCCGTGCCGCCTGTCGCCGATTCGAAAATTGATTTGGGCCGCCTGGGCACGACGGGGCCGCAGCCGGAAATCAGCTCGGCCCTGGGAAGCACCGTGAATGCTTCTGGCGATTCCGCCAAGAAGGAATCTGAACGAGATCGTTCGCCACAGATGGTCTGGCTGGGTCCGGCGGGAAAAATTGAATGGCTTGCGGCAGCGGCCTCCAGCAGCAACTCCTCGCCGGCAGCGGCGTTCGATGCCGACGACCTATTTTGGCTGCACATTTCGCCGGCAGCGGTGGTGGTTAATGCCCGTTTGCATTTGCACGTGCATGCCGGCAGCATTCAGCAACTGCATTTGCTTGCCGACGCGCGCTGGCGTCCAATTTTGGACGCGGAAAGCACGGCGGCGGAGCATCGCTTGGCCGATGCCGTGGCGATTTCACGAATCCAGCCGGCGGCCGAGAATCCCAATGAGTTTGTCATCGATCTGGCTCGGCCTGTCGCCGGCCAAGCAACGGTGGCGCTGACGCTACAATTGAACTCCCGTTCGGGCATCGGTAATTTGCAGGCGCTTGCTTGGAAAGTTGGGGGCGCCGGCGCCGAACATCGTTGGTGGGGACTATCGGTAGAGCCCGGCTTGGAATATGCCATCTCCGACGTGGCCGAGCGAAATCGCATAACGCCTGAAAAATTTACTGCCCTGTGGCCCACGCGAGACTCGCAACCCCAAGCGGCCTGGTCGCTAATACAACCGGAAAACTCGGCGCGCATCTCCACATGGTTACGGCGACCCACTCTGACTGCCCGCTGCGAATTAGCTGCGATCGCGGGTCAAAAGGAAATTGAACTGCATTGGGCCGCGCGCGTGGCAGTATCGAACGGATCTGTGTTTCAATATCGGCTGCATGTTCCGCCGCAAATGGCGGTGGATCGCGTTTCGGTTCTCGATCGCCATGTGGATCAACCTTGCCGCTGGTCGCGCAATGACGCAGATTTACTGAGCATTTTTTTGGATTCTGCCGCCTCCGGCGAGCGCGAAGTTTTGGTGCGCGGCCGAATGCCTCTACCGACCGACGCCAAATTCACCCTGCCACAAATCACTGTGGAAGACGCCGCCAGCGATGGTTTCCGGGCGCTGGCTCTTCGTCAGCCCGAAACGCTGGTCACGGTGACCGACACGGCCGGCTTGAAGCGTCTCTCGGAAAGCGATTTCGCCGCCGCCATTGCCGACGCGCAACTCAAGGGCCTGCTCGATTTCGGGGAGAGACCATCGTTGGGTCGGCAACATGTTGACACAGGAAATTTGGTTGCAGCACTAGACGGCGAGCAAGGCTACCAACCGGTGCAATTGGCAATTGTGCGCAACCAGCCGCAACTGGAAGTCCAGCAAGTGACCACCTTGGATCGATCCGCGGAAACGTGGCGGGCCACCGTCGATTTGGACTTGCACATCGCCGGAGGCATGGTCGACGTGCTGCGGTTTGACCTGCCGGCCAACTGGGTTGGGCCATTTGAAATTTCACCAGCGATGCCGCAATTCGTGGAAGATGTGCCTGGAGAAAATCGGCGTCAATTAGTGCTGCGGCCAGAAGCGCCCCTGCAACACGAAGCGCGATTGCAAATTCACGGGCCGCTAACCATTGCCGCCGGACAGCGGCCCAGCGCGCCCGATGTGCGATTGCTGGGCGCGGCTCGGCAAGCACGGTTTCTCTCATTGCCGCGTCGGCTGGAAAATCAACAACTGGCTTGGGACACGCGCGGATTACTCCCTGCCCGTTTGCCTGCCCCCCTGGCAACCACGGCTTCCGATCCCAGTGCCTACCGCTGGTACCAGTTGATCGGCGACCGGAGCCGGGCGGTGCTCCGTTCCGCCGATCGCAGCAGTGAGAGCTCCCAGGTGCGATCGGTCGACATGGCCTGCTCTTGGGATTCCAGCGGCGCTTTTCGGGGCGTGGCCGCGTTCGATGTGGAATCGGCCGGCGCTTCCAGTTGCGAGCTGCAATTGCCTGTGGGAGAACATTTAATTCAAGCGCGGCTCGATGCCGTTCCGGCACAGCTTTCCACCTTGGGGGAAAATCACTGGAACGTGTGGCTGGGCGATAACAAGCTGCCGCGACACTTGGAAATAATTTTCACCGGGGTGAACGAAAGCACGGCGGCCAACTCGCTGCTGCTGGCCGCGCCCACGCTGGTGGAGCTGCCGGTGGAACGCACCTTGTGGAGCGTGTGGGCGCCGCCGCGCGCTGGCGAAGCCGTGCTTCCCCAGGGCGCGGCTGTTTCTGCGCTTCGTCTCCGGCAGTTGCGTTTGGAAGGGGACGCAGCATTCATCGATCCGGCAACCGGCGTGCTGCTGGACGAATCGACGGAGGATGTGGCGCGCTGGTATGTTCCCTGGCTGCGGCGCTACCTGGCTTCGCGGGCAGATTTAATTCAGGCCAAATCGGTCGAAACCGCCGCCGATCAAGTACAAGCCGCCAATGCGGAATTGAACGCCCTTGAACAGGAGCAACTGCGGTTGGCGCGAAAGCTAAACAATTCCAATCCAGAAAACCCGGGCTCCAATTCGCCGGCTCCGGCGAACCAAGGAACGACCGTAACGGAAGGCGATGTAGCGAATTCATCGGCAACGGCCTCCGATTGGCTGCATTTGTTCGCGGCGACCCAGCCGGCAGGCCACGGCACGGCGTGGGCAATGGTTCGCGGGCAAGGGGGTCCGTTGGCAATTCAATATCCACGCCTTACTGCGAACGATTGGCGCTGGCGTTGGGCGGCAGCCTTTGGTGTGCTGGCGGCAACCAGTGGCATGCTGCTGGCATGGTGGCTCGGGCTAATGAAAAAGGCTAACTTCCATTACGGACCACAATTACTTGGGGTGGCCGCGGGGTTGGTTTGGTCGCTGTGGCTAAGCCCGGGCTTGTTGGGAGCGGCAATCATTGCAGTCAGCCTATATCTAGTGTGGCACAAGCGGTCTTTGCGGATGGCATAACGCTGTAATTAGCGGCTTTTTGCGGTTTCGAAGCTGCAGTTGCACTGTGCGGATTTCCGCGAGT
>DASRSD010000108.1 GCA_035656635.1 Pirellulales bacterium | reverse complement strand
TTGAACCTTGCCAAATCCTAGTGGATATGCGCCCGTAACGTCAAGGATACTGCCAAATCACGCCACTTAGCGTCGTTGCTATGCTACATTGCTTCAACTTAGCAGCTCGTTAGGCATTTGCGCAAAAAAAGAACCCTTCGCAGGTGGGGCAGGTACCTACGAAGGGCGCGAGCTAGAGGTTGCCCTCCGCTCGCTTACTAATATGTGGTGCCGGTAACTCGTCAACAATCCTCTTTATTGGGGGGAATTCGACGGCGCATGCCTGCGGTTTTTCCCGGCAATTCGCTATCATCGTTCTGGCAGGCGGTGGCTTGGCCTTTTTATTTTCATGGAACAGCTTTTCTCATGCCTCTCGATTTACTCGCCACGCTTCGCGACCTGGTGGCCACGCCGAGCATTAACCCGATGGGCTTGCCGGCCAGCGGTCCGGAGTATTTCGAGCACCAGCTAACCAACTATCTGGAGCAATTGTTTGCGCGCTACAAAATTCCCACCTGGCGTCAGCACATTGCCGAAAAGCGCGACAACCTGCTGGCCCGCCTTGAGGGCTACCCGGCCGTAGAAAACGGCGGAACGCTGCTGTTGTTGGAAGCGCACCAAGACACGGTGCCGGTGGAGGGAATGTCCATTGCGCCCTTCGATCCGCAAGTGCGCGACGGCCGGTTGTATGGGCGCGGGTCTTGCGACATCAAAGGGGGCATGACCTGCATGCTGGGGGCGATGGTCCGACTGGCCGAGCAGCACCCTCACCCTCTGGCACAGAGAGAAGGAGAAGAGCAGCACCCTCATCCCGGCACTCTCCCGAAAGGAGAGGGAGAAAATGCGCGGCCGCGCCCCACCGTCGTCATGGCTTGCACCGTGAACGAAGAGCATGGCTTTACCGGCGCGACGGGCTTGTGCCGGCTGTGGTCGGGACAGCCGAATCCCATTTTTCCGCGCCGGCCCGATGTGGCAATTGTCGCCGAGCCAACCGATTTGAACGTGGTGGTGGCCCACAAGGGCATGGTCCGCTGGCGGTGCCACACTTTGGGCCGGGCTTCGCACAGCTCGCAACCGGAATTGGGTCAAAACGCCATTTTTCGCATGGCGGCGGTGTTAACGGCGCTGAAAGATTATCAGCACAGCGTCGCCGGCAAGCTGGCGGAGCATGCACTGTGCGGGCGGCCCACGTTAAGCGTCGGCACCATTACGGGCGGCCTCAGCGTGAACACCGTGCCCGACCACTGCACCATTGAGATCGATCGCCGCTTGGTGCCGGGCGAACAGCCGGAACCGGCGCGGCAACACGTGATCGATTTTGTGGCCGCGCACACCTCGCTGGAAAAATATGTCCAGCACGATCCGCCATTCATGCAAAGCGCCGGCTTGAACGATGCCCACAATCATGACTTGGCCCAGCGGCTCGTGGCCGCCATTCAGGCCACCACCAACCGCACGCCGCAAACCCTGGGCGTGGCGTTTGGGACCGATGCCTTTTGCTACGACGGCGCCGGCGTGCCCAGTGTGGTGTTTGGCCCCGGCTCCATCAAGCAAGCCCACACCGCCGACGAATGGGTGCCGGTGGCCGAAGTGGAACAAGCCGCCGAAGCAATTTACAGGTTTATCGCCGAGTGGACGAAGTAAAACGCCCGAGCCTGCCACCTTATGGTGCTAAGCCGCTAGCGGCTTAGCAGGAACCTGCGGGTGTTTCAGGCAATTGCCTGGCGATTTTATTCCCGCTCAGAACGTGTCCAGAATAAACTGGTGGCCCCAGTGATAACGCGCCTGGCCCGGGCCATAATTGTAGTGCATCCATTTATCCCACTGGGCAGACTGCGGGTATTCGTTGTGCCAGGATTTGTTGTACACCGGAATGCGCATTTCGGGCGGATAACGGTAGTACAAGCTTTCGGAGCTGCGGTAATAATCGTCGCTCCAAAAGTTCTGTGGGTAATAGACGTACGGATAATGGTAGAAGCGGTCCCAATCTTGCGTGCTGTACGTGGAAGCCCATTGGCGGCCGTAGGCTTCCTGGGCTTTGGCCTGGGAACCGTGGCCAAAGAATCCTAGGCCGGCGGCGCAAATCAGCGCCATGAGAATGCGGCGAATCATGCGGTATCCCCCCTCAAAAGCAAATGCACCGAGCGACTCCAGACGCACCGAACTTGCGGTGCGGCAATTGTCGATCGCGGGTCTTTCGATTCACTGCCAAGTAATGTGCTGCCAGGCAAAGGGACCATGCTAGCACGAGGCGGGCGGGAGCCCGGCGGCCAACTTTGCCTGTCAGTTACAGCATCGACAACCGTGCCGCGCGGCATTGAGGGAATATGCGGCACAAGCAGCAGAGTTTACGACATGCAGAGGAAGATGTCCGCGGCAAATGTCAAACTTTAACGCTGACGTAAAGGGTGATGGCGCTTTATGCGCGACCAACGGTCGCGGCTTTTGTGGATTGAACTAGCGGCAGCGCGACCAACGGTCGCGGCTTTATAAGTTGCGGCTTGCATCAATCGCCGCCGGGCATGAGGCCCGCTTCCAGTTCCTTATCCCATTCGTCCATCAGCGGCCAGTCGATGGCACACGTGCCCCAATCGGCCATGTGCAAATAACCTTCCAGGCGGTTAATGGCCTGATCGAGCAGCGCGTTATTTTTGCGGAAAATTGGCCCGTGACTGGGAAGCAGCCACTCCACATCGCTTTCGCGAATTCGCCGCAGCGATTTCAAAAACGAGGGAATGTCGCTGCCATGATGGGCGTCGATGGCCCCCACGCAGCCATCGCGATAAATATTGTCGCCGCTGAAAAGCAGCTTGCCCAAGCGGAACGAAAGTTGGCTGTCGGTATGCCCAGGCGTGTGCCAGACTTCCAATTTCAAATCGCCGATGTGGATAATGTCGCCGTCGTTGATGAGCGTATCGAGCTTGACCGGCGGCATTTCCATGTGAATATTTTGCGATTCTACCTCCGCAAATGTTTTCAGCTTATCTCCCTTGGCCAGCGGCTCGGCGGCCTTGGGATGCCCGCTGACATTGGCCTTGAGTGCCTGCTTGACGCGTGCCAAACCCTGAATGTGGTCGACATCGGCGTGCGTGGCGATCACGGTTTTGCAATTCGACAAGGGAAAATCGAGCTGGCGAATTAAATTGATAATTTGATCGACTGTTTCCTGAAAGCCGACGTCGATGAGCACCCACTCGTTTTTGTCGAACACCAAATAAACATTGCACCCCAGCCGCTGCCCGGCCTGATAGTTCATTTCAATGACGTTGGGAAAAACGGGCTTACGCTGGAGCATTTTTGAAAGGTGTCTTGTGGTCTGGTGTCTGGTAGTCTGGCGTCTGGTTATTTGACGAATAGTAAATGGTCGGCGTGCGACAAACCATTGAACCGACTTCCGCGCCGCCCGATTTTAAGAATGCGCCGCCACCTGGGCAAGCGCGTGGCAACAAACGCGCTTCGCAATCGCACTATTGAGACACAAAATCAACTCATCCGCGGGTACAACTCCGCATTCCCCACTCCGCATTCCGCATTCTTCACGATCCAATTCCTTTTGGTTCGCAGCTCGCCGGGCAGCCAGCTTCTAAATAGGCGGATAGCAGAATTTGGGCCGCCAGTTTATCCAGCCGCGCTTTTCGTTGCTTTTTGGTTAGTTCGGCGCCCAGTAGCGCTTGCTCGGCTTCGAAAGTGGTGAATCGCTCGTCGAAAAAGACCACGTTCACGCCGGTCGTTTGCGCCAGCCACTGGCCGAACTGCCGCGCTTCGCCCGATTTCTGACTTTCGCGCCCGTCCAAGTGCACCGGCAGACCGACCACAAAGCCCACAATGTTTTCCGCCGCCGCCAATTTCCGGAAGTATTCGGCATCAGCCGCTGCGCCATGCCGAGTGTAATTCGCCAACGGGCTGGCAATTCGCCGCTCGGGATCGGTAATGGCGATGCCAATTCGCACCGTGCCAAAATCAATTCCCGCTAATCGGCCAGTTGCTGCTGCCATGGCCGTCCATTATAGCCGCCGGATTTCCATTCGCCATTTGCCGCACATCATTACAGATGCTCTTTCCAGCCGCGTTCTTCCAGCAGCTTCACAATTTTGCGGATCGATTCTTCGTCGCTGCGATTGGCCACCAAAGTAGCATCGGGCGTGTGCACTACAATTAAGTCGTGCACGCCGACGGTGGCTACGAGGTGGTGCTCGTCGGTGCGAATAATGGAGCCGTGCGTGTCGATGCCCAGATGCCTGCCGGCGATGGTGTTGCCTTCCGCATCCGTACCGGCCAGCCGCGCCACCGCCTGCCAGGTGCCCACATCGTCCCAAGTGAATGGCGCTTCGATGACCGCCACATCAGCGGCTTGCTCCATCACGGCGTAATCGATCGAAATGCCTTTGATCGCCGCGAATTCATGGGCGAACACTTCCTGCTCGCTGGGCTGATCCCAGGCATCGACAATCTTTTGCAGCCGGGCCAGCATTTCCGGCTGGCGTTGCTCCAGCGCCGAAATAATTGTGGCCGCCTTCCACACAAAGATGCCACTGTTCCAGTAAAATTTGCCTGAGGATAAATATTCCTGCGCCACGGCGGCCGGCGGCTTTTCGCGAAAGTGCGAAACGTGAAACGAGAACAGGCTGGAACTTTTTTTTCCCGCACTGCCGGCCGATTGGCTTTCCAGCGGCTCGCCCCGCTCGATGTACCCAAAGGTGGTCGCCGGGTAAGTCGGCCTGATGCCAAAGGTGACGATTCGCCCCGGGCTTTCTTCCACCAGTGCCGCCGCGAAGGAAACCGCCTGTTGAAATTGATCGTCGGGCTGAATCACTTGATCCGCCGGCATGACGGCCATGGTCGCTTGCGGATCGTGCCGGGCCAACAACAATGCCGCCAGGCCGATGCACGGCGCGGTATCGCGCTTGCAAGGCTCGCCAAGAATATGATCGGGCGGCAACTGCGGAAGCTGCTTTTTCACGGCATCGACCAGCGCGGCCCCGGTGAGAATCCACAATTGCTTGGCCACGGCCAGCGTGCCCAGCCGATCGACCGCCATTTGCAGCATGGTGCGCTCGCCGGCCAAGGGCAACAATTGCTTGGGCCTCGCGGCCCGGCTTTCCGGCCAAAACCGCGTGCCCGCTCCGCCAGCCATGATGACAATGTGAAGCATAGAGAAAAGGAATGAGGGGCGAGAGGTTAGGGACGAGGGGCGATAGCCGAGTGCGCTTCCTACAGGGCATTGTTATTTCGTTATGTTGACACCGTCATGCGATCATCCGATTATGCACCAACTGCTGGCCGCTGGTCGCTGGCCCATTTTTGAAACATACCACGCCGGCGCCGCCTGGGAAATTGGAACCATAAACCGCTAATTTTCCTCCATCACCCCATCATCCGTTCACCCCTTCACCTGCTCAGCGCTCCGCTAGCGCGTCGCGGCTAAACGCGCCCCGCATACCCTATCCTCTACTCTCTAACCCCTAACCCCTCGCCGCCATGAAAGCCGCTTACATCAACGCGACCGGTCCGGCTGAAAACATTATCTACGGCGATTTTCCCCAGCCACAGCCCAGCGGCACACAAGTGTTGGTGAAAGTGGGCGCGGTGGCGGTGAATCCTATCGATACCTACATTCGCTCCGGCGCCGTGAAAATGCCGCTGCCGCTGCCGTTTATCGTCGGGTGCGATTTGGCCGGCACGGTAGAAGCTGTAGGGCCACAAGCCAAACGCTTCCAGGCCGGGGACCGTGTGTGGGGGAGCAATCAAGGGCTGCTCGGTCGGCAAGGCACGTTCGCCGAGTATGCCGCCGTCGACGAAAATTTTCTGTATCCCACTCCATCCGGCGTGAGCAATGAAACCGCGGCCGCGGTGGCTCTGGTCAGCATCACCGCAAGCATGGGCTTGCTGCGATATGTCAAACTGCAAAGCGGCGAAACGCTGTTCGTCAACGGCGGCGCCGGCGGCGTCGGCTCCATGGTGGTGCAAATATCCAAAGCCATCGGCGCGAAAGTCATCACGACTGCCGGCAGCGACGAAAAGGTGAAAAAATGTTTGCAACTCGGCGCCGACCATGCCATCAATTACAAAACGCAAGATGTACCCGCCGAAGTGAAGCGCTTGGCCCCGACCGGACTCAACGTGTATTGGGAAACGCTCCGCGAGCCCAATTTCGACAAAGCAGTTGATTTACTTGCCCCGCGCGGCCGGATGATTATTATGGCCGGCCGCGATGCCCGCCCGCCGTTTCCCGTCGGCCCGTTTTATGTGAAAGGCTGCTCGCTGTTCGGTTTCGCGATGTTCAATGCTACCGCGGAGGAACAACGTCCCTGCGCCGACGAAATCAACCGCTGGCTGGCCGCCGGCAAAATTAAAGCTTGCATCGATCGTGTGCTGCCCCTTTCGCAAGCCGCCGCCGCCCACAAATTGCAGGAAGAAAGCACTGTCGGCAAATCGGGCACCCTGGCCGGCAAGATTGTGCTGAAGCCCGATTGAAGAAACAATAATAAGTATGAACTGGCGACTTTTACTTTCGGTATTTTTCTGGCTAGCCTGCTCGCTCACTGCTGTTTTCGCAGCGGAGCCCAACGATAAAAAATTCGATCCCTCGGCCAGCTATGCGCACACCAAGCTGTTCGGCCTGGAAGCGCAGGGGAACAAATTTGTCTACGTGTTCGATCGCTCCGCCAGCATGGGGGACAATGGAGATAAGCCGCTGCGGGAAGCCAAAAAACAATTGCTCGCCAGCCTGAACGATTTGGACGAAAGCAGCCAGTTCTACCTGATTTTTTACAACGATCAGCCGCGGCTATTCGATTTGGGCTCTTCCCATGGACGGCTGATTTTTGCCAGCGATGCCAACAAGCGCCAGGCTGCCGATTTTATTTCCAGCATGGAAGCCGGCGGCGGCACCGATCACATGGCGGCGCTCACGCTAGCCTTGCGGCAACGGCCCGATGTCATTTTTCTGCTGACCGACGGCGAGCAAAAAGATGATCCCACGCCCGACGATCTCAAGCGCATCGATCGCCTCAACGGCGGCGGCACCATCATTGACGTGATCCAATTCGCCGACAAGCCGCGTCCCACCAGCAGCTTAATTCAGCTCGCCCACGAAAACCGCGGCCAGCACGTGTTCGTCGATATCCAGCATTACGGCGAAAATAATGCAAACGCCAATGCCAAGCCGAAATGATATAATAGCCATCGGCGAGAAGTCGTTTCGAATACACGCTACGCCCGGCAATCGCGATCTGTATTTCCGTGCTTGTTGAATCCGAGGAAGAGCTGTCTGTTTGGCGTGAAATCGCAATGAAACATTTGCTCGATTCCTACGCCGACGAGGACGCGGTGTATGACGAGCTTTGACTTCGGTGGTATATAAAGGGCATTACGATGCTAAAGTCAATCAAAGGCGTGTGTCGAAACGGTCGGGTCGAGTTATTGGAGCCCGCGCCTGACGGAAATGATCAGCAAGTCATTGTGACGTTCCTTGAATCCCAAAGCGTCGATCTTGCCGACCGCGGCATCGACGAAAAACAGGCCGCCGATTTGCGGGCCCGTCTGGCAGCTTTCGCCGAAGATTGGCAACGTCCGGAAATGGATGCCTACGATGCCAGTTAACCGCGGCGATGTCGTATTGGTTTTATTCCCAGACTCGAATCTGCGCACCGTCAAGCGTCGTCCCGCGTTGGTTGTCCAGGCTGATGGATTAGGGACCGGTTTGGCCCAAATGATCGTTGCCATGATTAGCAGTAACCAGAACCGCGCCGGGCACGTCAGCCGAATCACTGTACAATCGTCTTCATCCGATGGCCAACAAATGGGTCTTCGTACCGATTCCGTCATTATGACGGACAACCTGGCGACCATACTGGAACAGGAAATCGATCGAGCCATCGGCTCCTGCTCTTTGATGAATCAGGTCGAAGTCGCACTTCGTCATACTTTGGCTTTGTGACTTTCGCTCTTCGCGCGCCAACGATCTGATTTGCGAATGGTACAGAGCCCTCATGGGTTTACGCGCGCAAAAAATCGGGCAGCCCGACGCAGGAGGAGGAAGCGCCGAACTGCCCGATGGCAGTGAATTAGCAGTGGTCAGTGGATAGTGTGGTCGCCGGCCATTTGTTTAGCCGCGACGCGCTAGCGGAGTGCGTTTCATCGCCACTAAGCCGCTGACTGACCACTTCTGCTTACCACGGTCCGCGAACGTAATACACGCCGAATTGCTGCGTGTCGCTGGGCCAATTGGGGGTCGGTAAAAACCGGCCAGTGGGGACGTTGCCGTACCAGCCGGGAAAAGGTCGACCAAACTGATGGTAAATGGGCGAAACCCGTGTTCCCCCCACGCCCCAGCCGTAATTCGCTTGAAATTCGGCATTCGGCGGCACGACCAGAGCGATGGGCTCGCCCCAGTACGGATCGTAATAACCGTTGTGCCAAGGCAACACTTGCGCTTGCCGATAGGCATAATTCTGTGGCTGCTCGGCTGACAGCGCGCCCGCCCACAATCCACACACGGCCAGCGCTAGCGCCGCGCGGCTTGAAATCGATTTCATCGCAAAGCCTCCTCAATTTTTCGTCATTCGAAATTCGTCGTCATTCAGCCCTTCGCTCACCACCACAGCACATGAGTTTTGGTCACGCCGGCGTACGGTCCGTTATCTCGATAGTAGGTACGATGGTGGCGATATAAAAACTCGGCCGGATCCAGCGGCTGATACGTTATGTACGTTTGGCCCACCAGCGGCGGCGTGGGGCGCGGGCAAGGATACAATTGCGCTCCCATGGCTCCGCCCGTGCAGGGGCAAGCTACCGGCGGCACGTAGTAGTTGTAAAACAAATCGGGCCGCGAACAGGGTCCGCAATAATCTTGGGCCTGCGCGCTTTTGTGGCTCACCACCAGCGACACCATGACGGTGGCCGCAACCCATGCCGCAGCTCGAATGGCGCGCGTCATTAGCCGGGCGCGCACGGACAAATGCGTACTCATGCTTCATCCTCCTCCTGGGAAATGCAAAACAGAAACAAACGGGCGGGAACTCATTCGTCGCGCTCGCTGCACAGCGCACAAATGCATGCCAGGCAATTGCACGCAGGGAAAAGTCAGCGCAGGCGACGAAACAATCGGCGGGAAAAATCGGGAAGGAACTAACCGAAGGGAACCAACAAAACTCGGTGAGTCAAACAGGTAGGCAAGACGTGGGCGGGAAGTGCCCAGCGGTCTCTTGTGCCTTCTTCGGCTTGCACCGCCGGTAGGGGTGAATCATTATAGGCAGGTTTTGTCGAACAAGCGCGGCACTCGGCTGGTAACGGAAACTCACCTGTCATGCTGGCCCTACGACCGATATAATTTCTCCAGTTTCCATCGTCACGCATGCCGCACGGTAGAAATGGTCGAAAGATGTAACGTCAAGCCAGCACGGGGGATAAACAGCCTTGATTCGCGCTAAAGCCAAAGCCTCACGGGCCTCGAAACCGGCCGGCGACCAAAAACCCGGCGCACACCGCAAAGATTCCACAGCCTCTGAGGAACCCGCGCACCTCAACGGCGACGCAGCGAACGGCCAAACGCACGCCGAGGAAGCCCCTGCCGATCACGCTGCCGACGAGCCCATGGAAGATGCCCAGCATTCCGGCGGTTCGCGCCGCAGGCAGCGCGCCACCGCCCATTCCATGGCCAAGGCGCAGCGCGATATTTCGGTTAGCGAATTCTTCGCCAAGAACCGCCACCTGCTGGGCTTCGATAATCCACGCAAGGCGCTGCTCACCGCCGTGAAAGAAGCGGTCGACAACTCGCTCGATGCCTGCGAAGAAGCGGGCATTCTGCCGGAACTGTGGGTGCACATCGAGCAAACCGGTGAGAACCGCTACAAAATCGGCGTACAAGATAACGGGCCCGGCATCG